>CAILON010000154.1 GCA_903835865.1 uncultured beta proteobacterium | reverse complement strand
TGAATCTGCCATCCCCAAGAGCGTCAAACTGGTATCGCAGCAATTGGCCAACATTAATAGCCGCAATCTATCTGAGTCTTTGCTTAGCCTTCTTGGAGAGGCCGTCAGTGCCGCTCTTGAGGACCCCGCGGTATTGGGAATTGTGGTGACTCATGGCACCGATACCATTGAGGAAACTGGGATCTTTTTGCAGTTAACTTGCGGTCAACATGCAAATCAATTGGACAAGAGGGTCATTCTGACGGGTGCTATGTTACCCAGCAATGCCATAGGGGCCGATGGCCCATCCAATTTATTGGACGCCATTAAGTGGGCTGCAACCCCTTTAGATAATTGTCCTGGTGGCATCTATGCAGTAATCGATGGCAGAACTTGCATGGCGATGGACTTGGCAAAACGCCACGCTACTGCACTCAATGCCCCGCTACAGGCTTCCCCAAGCAGTTCAGCCGGTTTAATTAACCCATCTTGGTTATCGGGTGTGAAAGCCGTCCAAGCAGCTTGGACGGAAGATTTACCAATTCCCAAGGAGGGCGAATGGCCTTGGGTAGAGATTTTGACCAGTCACGCAGGTGCCCGACCTGAAACAGTATCCCTTTGGGCGGAGAGTCCTGTTAAGGGATTGGTGCTTGCGGGTAGTGGAATGGGGGGTTTTCATGACGCATGGCAGGCTCCATTGGCTTTGGCAGTTGGCAAAGGCATTGCCATAGTGAGAACTACTAGGACGGGCGCAGGCGTAACTTATCCTGATATCCCTGAAAAAGACCCTCTTGGCTGCTTGGCCGCAGGGAGTTTGACCGCTCCGAGAGCCAGAATTGCACTGCAGTTGGCCCTCAATGCTGAAAAGCAAGCAAAGATAATGGGTAAACCCCTGACTTGGCAGGATTTTTTTGCTAGAATAGCGGTCTTGCCTGTGATTAGGTAAGCGCTGAAAAGCGGCTTTAAAAGTGTTTTAAGTTTTACTTACAATTTGTTACTACCTTGTCACACTGAGGCTAACTTCAAAAACCATCGGAAGTTAGTAAGACGCTCAGGTGACTTTATCCTTAAGGAGTGTTTGATGCGTCATTATGAAATCGTCTTTATCGTCCATCCGGACCAAAGCGAGCAAGTGCCAGCGATGATCGATCGCTACAAAGCTACATTAGCAGCTGCGGGCGGCAAAATTCATCGTATTGAAGATTGGGGTCGTCGTCAGATGGCTTACCTGATCGACAAACTTGCTAAAGCCCACTACGTTTGTATGAACATTGAGTGCGACCAGAAAACTCTGGAAGAGCTCGAGCATGCATTCAAATTTAACGATGCTGTTTTGCGTCACCTCATCATCAAGACGAAGAAAGCTGAAACTGAGCCTTCCATCATGATGAAAGAAGTGCAACGTGAAGAAGCGCGCAAATCAGCTCAATCTGACGCTCCTGTAGCGACAGCCTAAGTTATAAATTTGAAGAGGAATACACAGACTAGAAAACGTATCAGAGTGGCGGAGCGGCGTTGAATCATTTCACCCTCACTGCAATCTTGGTATCTAAAGACGCGATTCGATTTACACCTGCAGGAATACCGGTGATGCATTGCCAGCTAGAACATAGCGGCGAAGTAAACGAGGTAGGAGCGGCAAGGAAAATTCAGATGAGTGTTGAAGCCATAGCAATCGGTCCAATGCAAAAGGATCTAGAGCGAATGGATTTAGGAGCCGAGGCGGTGTTCGAAGGATTCTTAGCACCCAAGACCTTACGTAATCAAAGACTTGTTTTCCATATTACCCATATTCAATTGAAAAATTAAAGAGGAAATCATCATGGCGTTTGGAAAGAAACCCGATTTCAAAAAGAAACCTGCTCAGAACCCATTGTTCAAGCGTAAACGTTATTGCCGTTTCACTGTTGCTGGTGTAGAACAGATTGACTACAAAGATGTAGATACATTGAAGGACTTCATTGGCGAAAACGCCAAGATCACTCCTGCTCGTTTAACAGGTACAAAAGCAAAATATCAGCGTCAGTTAGACACTGCTATCAAGCGTGCCCGTTTCTTGGCTTTGTTGCCATTCTCCGATCAACATAAGAAATAATTAGGAGCCCTCAATGCAAATCATCCTTTTAGAAAAAGTAACAAACCTGGGCAACTTAGGCGACGTAGTTCGCGTTAAAGACGGTTACGCTCGTAATTTCTTAATCCCACAACGCAAAGCGCGTCGTGCAACTGAAGCAGCCATTGCTGACTTTGCAGTTCGCCGTGCTGAGTTGGAAAAATTAGCTGCTGAGAAATTGGCTGCTGCGCAAGCGGTTGGCACAAAGCTTAAAGACTTGGTTCTCGAAATCGGTCAAAAAGCAGGTGTTGACGGTCGTTTGTTTGGTTCTGTAACCAACCACGATATCGCTGATGCTTTAAAAGCTAAGGGCTTTACGATTGAGAAAGCTTCAGTTCGTTTGCCTACTGGCCCGTTGAAAATGGTTGGTGATCACCCTGTAGCGGTTGCTGTTCATACCGATGTAGTGGCTGATATCACCATTCGTGTCATTGGCGAGCAAGCTTAAGTTTTAGACCTGTAAACTAGCCTCATGGCTGAATCCCGTTCACGTTCCGTTACGCTGAATCCCGGCATGATGGGTTCTGGGGATGCAGTCGTGCAGGCTTTAAAAGTCCCGCCGCATTCTGTAGAAGCCGAGCAGTCTTTGCTCGGCGGTCTACTGATCGATAACACAGCCTGGGATCGCCTAGGCGGCGTGTTAACTGATAAAGATTTCTATCGCCCTGAACATGCTTTGATCTATAAGGTCATTCAGCGTTTAGTAGGTGACAACCAACCCGCTGACGTGATTACTGTGCATGAGGCAGTGAAGTCAGAGCAAGGCGGTGACCTTGTTGGTATTGATTACTTGAACTCTTTAGCGCAAAGCACGCCAAGCGCTGCCAATATCAAAGGTTACGCAGATATTGTGCGTGATCGCAGTATCTTGCGTCGCTTAATTGAAGTTTCTGACAGTATTGTGAGTTCTGCTTTTATTCCTGAAGGGCGCTCCGTTAGAACGCTTTTGGATGAAGCGGAATCCCGTATTCTCCAAATTGGCGAAGAGGGTAGTCGCAAAGCTGATTACCTGGAAATTGAACCACTCTTACGTTCAGTTGTAGCCAGAATTGATGAGCTCTATAACCGCCAAGGTGGTAGCGATATCACCGGGATTGCTACAGGCTTTATTGACTTAGATAAACAAACCAGTGGTTTGCAAAAGGGTGATTTAGTCATCATTGCAGGAAGACCTTCGATGGGCAAAACGGCGATGGCATTGAACATTGCCGAAAACGTGGCTTTAGCAGAAGGCTTACCAGTTGTCATTTTTTCAATGGAAATGTCTGGCGAGCAATTAGCGTCACGTCTATTAGGCTCTGTTGGTCGTGTTGATCAAAGTCGTATGCGTACTGGCAAGTTACAGGACGATGAATGGCCGCGCGTTACTGATGCGATTGCCCGTTTAAGCAATACCCAAATTTTGATTGATGAATCTGGTGCCTTATCTAGTTTGGAGTTGCGTGCTAGGGCGCGTCGTATTGCTAGAAACTTTGGCGGTACCTTAGGCCTAGTGGTAATTGATTACTTGCAGTTGATGAGTGGTTCTGGATCAGAAAACCGTGCTACTGAGATCTCTGAAATTTCACGCTCACTCAAATCCCTTGCAAAAGAATTGCAGTGCCCAGTCGTGGCGCTATCACAGCTCAATCGTGGTTTAGAGCAACGTCCCAACAAACGCCCCATCATGTCTGATTTACGTGAATCGGGCGCGATCGAGCAAGATGCTGATGTGATTATGTTTATTTATCGTGATGAGGTGTATCACCCTGACACCACAACCGATAAAGGGGTTGCAGAGATTATTATCGGCAAGCAACGTAATGGCCCGATTGGAACTATACGTTTGAGCTGGCAAGGACCCTATACCAAGTTTGATAATTTAGCAGTGGGTTCTATTGCCTACTCATCCGGCGGTTACGAACCTTTTTAAAATGATTTTCCAATGAATAAATTAAAAGTTTATTGAAGTCAAAAAAAGCCTCGCAGTGCGAGGCTTTTTAATTGCAACTAAGCAGTATCAACGGATCTACTTGCCGCCTTCACATTTCTTAATAGACGCTTCTTTTGCTGCGCCATAGAGTGGCTTGCCATCCTTACTCACTGCTTTGGCTGCGCAGTCAGGAGCAGCAGGTGCTCCACCCATACATTTTTTAATAGAGGCTTCTTTGGCAGCGCCATAAATGGGTTTGCCATCCTTGCTTACTGCTTTTGCTTCGCACTCAGCCTGTGTCGCTGCGAACGCTGAAACAGAAAAACTCAATGCAATGCTTAAAGTGATAATGAACTTTTTCATGCGTTTTCTCCTCATTGTTTGGAATCAAAATTGCTACTGCACACTACAAAGTGACTACTTTTATTGCGTCTGACCATCATATTCTGAGAATAAGGCAAAGATATTGTCTCTAGAGAGAATTTATTGGGATGCTGCCAGTCTTCTGGTTTCGGTAAATCTAGATGCCCAATAAGGGTTCTCTATTTGCTCTAGCCGGACAGTGCCCCCAGAGCTTGGTGCATGGACAAAGCGTCCCTGACCTACGTAAATGCCGGCATGGGAGTATTTATCCCCCGTAGTGTTAAAGAACACCAGATCGCCCGGAGCGGGGGCTTGATCATCAATTCCCCTCCCTTTAGTGCTCATATCTTGTATCCTACGCGGCAATTTGATATTGGCTGACTTTAGATATACATAGCCAATCAGGCCACTACAGTCAAACCCCGCTTTAGGGTTATTTCCACCATAGCGATAAGGTACGCCTACCAAGCCCACTGCAGCAATTGAGATATCTTCAGTGCCCGCGCTGGTGTCTTGCTTAAATTGGGCAACCTTAGAGCTTGCAGATCTTCCGCCAAAAGTACTGCAGCCATTTAGCAATAAAAGTGTGCAAATAAAAATGCCGCACCCTATGAGAGTGCGGCATGAGAGGGCTTTATTAAAGGGCGTCAGCTGCATGATCCGCAAGACGTGAGCGCTCGCCGCGCGCAAGAGTGACGTGTCCACTATGACGCCAACCTTTAAAGCGATCCACCACATAGGTTAGGCCAGATGAACCCTCGGTTAAGTAAGGGGTATCGATCTGAGCAATATTGCCTAGACAAATAATCTTAGTGCCTGGACCTGCACGGGTTACTAAAGTTTTCATTTGCTTTGGAGTTAAGTTTTGCGCTTCATCAATGATGACAAACTTACTTACAAAGGTTCTGCCGCGCATGAAGTTCATGCTCTTTACCTTGATGCGTGAGCGGATCAGTTCTTGAGTCGCTGCGCGACCCCACTCTCCAGCACTATCATCATTGCGTTGTAGAACTTCCAGATTGTCGTCAAAGGCCCCCATCCAAGGCTGCATTTTCTCTTCTTCGGTACCTGGTAAGAAACCAATGTCCTCACCAACCGGTACTGTCGCGCGAGTGATGATAATTTCGTTATAGCGTTTGCTATCAAGCACTTGCTCGAGTCCTGCAGCCAGAGCCAGCAAGGTTTTCCCAGTGCCGGCTTGACCTAATAGCGTAACAAAATCAATGTCAGGATTCATGAGTAAATTCATGGCAAAGTTTTGCTCACGGTTACGTGCGGTAACACTCCAAACATTATTTTTTTGATGTGAAAAATCTCTTAATGTTTGCAAGAGGGCAGTTTTGCCATTGATCTCACGCACCTGTGCATAGAACGGGGTTGAGCCATCTGGATTTTCTTGGTAAACAAATTGATTGACCAGCATACTCGGAACAGAAGGTCCCGTTACACGGTAGAACATGGTGCCGGATTTGGAGTCTGCCCAGCTTTCCATATCTTTGCCATGCTTTGGCCAGAAATCTGCATTCAGGCTCATCACTCCTGAATACATCAGGTCGCGATCTTCTAATACCTGGTCGTTAAAATAATCTTCAGCTGGCAAACCTAAGGCGCGTGCCTTGATACGCATGTTGATATCTTTTGAAACCAATACCACTTCTTGGCCCTTGCGAGACTTTTGGAGTTCACTCACTACTGCAAGAATGAGGTTGTCACCTTTACCTTCAGGTAAACCTTCTGGCAATGGCTGTGTCGAGAGTTTGGTTTGGAAGAAGAGGCGACCAGACACATCTTGATTACCCAGCTTATTGAGGGGGATGCCCTCATCCAAAGTGCCGCTTGTCCCTGCAATTAACTGATCTAACGATCTGCTGACTGTACGGGCATTGCGCGCTACTTCGGTCATACCTTTCTTGTGGTTATCTAACTCTTCCAGGGTAGTCATTGGAAGATATAAATCATGCTCAGAGAAGCGGAATAGAGAGCTTGGATCATGCATCAAGACGTTTGTATCCAAGACGAATAAGCTTGGTGGTCCTGTGCGGATGATGCGTTTTGGTTTTGCTGGGACCGTTTCTTTTCTATCGTTGCCAAAAGAACTGCGATCACTCTTAATTTTTTCAAGGGCTAGCTCAGCAGCAGACAAGTCTTCTTCTGCATTATGAGTCCAATCTGATGTTTCCATCACTACTGGTTTTGCTGGGGCAGGACGTTTCTTTAAGTCTGGAGTGTCCTTGCGATTCAGTTTTACTTGATCAGCAATTTGAGTGGGGATGGGTGGCAATGGCATGCAGACTCTCCTAAAAGAAAAAACCGCCAAGCGAAGTGCATTGGCGGTTTATTACGAAACGAATTACAGCGAAGTCTAAAAAATGGCGGGGGTTGCTCTCCAAACCTGTTCTGAAATAATCAGGCTTCTGATTCAAACGGATTGTCAGTCTTTCCCGTCGCTTACGGTGCATATGGAATTACTTTACCCCATTTTTTGGGGTTTGCAAGCACCTAAGAGCAAATTTTTGTAAAAATTATTTGGTGGCTTGGGCTGCTTGTAATACCTCTGTCACATGGCCTGGAACCTTTAGACCTCGCCATTCTTTTACGAGCTTGCCTGAGGAGTCAAATAAGAAGGTACTACGCTCAACCCCACGGACCTGCTTGCCGTACATATTCTTCATCTTCATAACGCCAAAGAGTTGGCAGAGCTTTTCCTCGGTATCGGCTATCAATTCGAAGGGGAGTTGTAATTTGCTGCGGAAGTTGTCGTGCGATTTGAGGCTGTCACGGGAAACCCCTACCACTAGGGTATTGGCTTTAGAAAAGGCTTCAATGTTGTCTCTAAATTCGCCAGACTCCGCTGTGCAACCAGGAGTCATGTCTTTTGGGTAAAAGTAAATAACGAGCTTTTTGCCTTGAGCCGATGCTGGAGTGAATGTTAGTCCAGACGTAGCGGGGATGGCACATTGAGGAATGGGTTTGCCGATACCTACTGTCATGATGATCCTTCGTTGGTTAGTTTGTCTCTAAGTTTTAATTATTCTGAATAATCAGTTCACCGCTGCGATGGGGGATTTCACCCCAAGTCAGTGGTAATACCGCTATTTTATCGAGTTGCTTGGTGGCTTCCCAAGATTGGTGAAGTTGGCCCATGGTCACTAAATCATGCCCCTGGGTGAGCCAGCCAATAATGAGCTTTTCAAAGGCAGGCAATAGCTTTTGACCTTCAAGTTCTGCATGGAGCGTAAATACTTGATCATTTGGATTGCTTTGGGTTATTGCCAATAGTTTATCTACGGCTGCAAACTCATCGGCATCATCTATTCCAATGAGCTCATCCAAGGTAGGAAGCGTAGTTGGGTATTGAATGTGCTTAGATTTTCCAGAGGGCAACGCTAAGCGGTAGGGCATTAAGTTTGGCTCAGCTCTGCCATCAGAAGAGTATTGAATACCCCATTGGTCTAATTGCTCAAGGGCTGTTTCATTCATTTGCCATCCAGCTGCACCATAAGTTTTAGGTGCATGACCAAAGATTTCTAAAAAGCGATCCCAACTTTTTTGCATCATCGCTTTTGTCCATTGGGGATTTTGATACCGCACTTCGTCGTGCCAAGCGACATGATCCCATGCATGAATACCAGCCTCGTGACCTGCCTTATCAATGGCGAGCATTTCTGCGGCTGCTTGTTTTCCGATGTCTGGACCAGGGAGTAAAACACCATATAGCAAGGTCTTGATGCCGTAGTGTTCCACTACAGAGGTACGACTTACTTTTTTTAGAAAGCCTGGACGAAAGACTCGCTTTAAAGCCCAGCCAGTATGGTCGGGCCCCAAGCTAAATAAGAAGGTTGCTTTTAAGCCAAAACGCTCAAGAGTGCGCGCTAGATTGGGGACACCTTCTTTGGTTCCGCGTAAGGTGTCAATGTCGACCTTAAGAGCAATTTTGGCCATGAACTACTGAGTTATTCCGTATCAACCAAGTGACGCGCCTTTTCCACATCTTGGCGGTAGGCCTCAAAGATATTCTTGAGCGCATCGGTCATGGGGGTGGTTGGCTTCCAACCTAGTTCACTCATGGTGTTGTCAATTGCAGGTACTCGGTTTTGTACGTCCTGATAGCCTTCACCATAATAGGCGCCCGAAGTGGTTTCTAAAATCTTTACTTCATTGGCGGTCTTAGCGTACTCAGGAATACTGCGAGCAATCTCTAGCATTTGATTGGCTAGATCGCGTATTGAATGATTGTTCTTTGGGTTGCCAATGTTATAGATCTTGCCATTAGCAATACCATCTTTGTTATCGATGATGCTCATTAATGCATCAATACCATCGTCAACATAAGTGAATGCGCGTTTTTGTGCGCCACCGTCAACCAAGTTGATAGGCTCGCCACGAACGATGTGACCTAAGAACTGGGTGACAACACGGGATGATCCTTCTTTTGGTGTGTAGATACTATCTAAGCCAGGGCCAATCCAGTTAAATGGGCGGAAGAGGGTAAAGCGCAAGCCTTCCATGCCGTAGCCCCAAATGACGCGATCCATTAATTGTTTGGAGCAGGCGTAAATCCAGCGTGGTTTATTGATTGGGCCATAGACCATATTCGATGTTGACGGATCAAATTCGCCGTCTTCGCACATGCCGTACACCTCTGAGGTGGATGGGAAAACCAAATGCTTTTTGTATTTAACAGCAGAGCGAACGATGGGAAGATTGGCTTCAAAATCCAGCTCAAATACTTTGAGCGGTTGCTGTACATAAGTTGCTGGCGTAGCAATAGCCACCAAAGGCAAGATGACATCGCATTTACGGATGTGATATTCCACCCACTCTTTATTGATGGTGATGTCACCTTCAAAGAAATGCATGCGTGGATGATTAATTAGATCCCCTAGGCGATCATTTTGCATATCCATGCCATAGACGTCCCAATCGGTTGTCTCGAGAATGCGTTTTGAAAGGTGGTGGCCAATGAAGCCATTAACCCCAAGAATGAGTACTTTTTTCATCTTTACTGCCTCGTTTTAATCTAATGTGTCTTTGCTGGGAACCATTCCAGGATTTCAAGAGCCTGGCGGTCACCACAAATGCCGAATACCCGATTATCAACCACTTGGATGCCGCAAGCCTCAAGATTCAGCTCCGCCGGAAAAGGCCCTTCCAGGCTTGAGCGGGCTGCGATCATGGTTTGGCCCTGCCAGTCAGTAAATGCGCCCGGGTACGGGGGTGCCACAGCCCTGATGAGGTTGTGGATCTGCTGGGCAGTCTGCCGCCAATGAATTTGCCCATCTGATGGCTTGCGACCACCAAAATAACTACCCTGAGATAAATCATTTATCTGACGTGGAACTCTTCCCAAAACGAGTTCTGGCAATACTGTGTTGATTACGCTAACGGCCGCTTGGCTCACTTTAGCAAAGACATCGGTCGCGGTTTCATCTGGACCAATACTGACTTCTACTTGACCAACGATATCCCCAGCGTCTGGTTTGGCTTCCATCACATGCAAAGTAGCGCCAGTTTTAGATTCACCATGCAGGATTGCCCAGTTCACGGGGGCGCGCCCTCGATATTTTGGTAGAAGTGAACCGTGCATATTTAATGCTGCAATCTTTGCGCAGGCCAAAATTTGCGCAGGAATCATATGACGATAGTAGAAAGAAAAAATATAGTCAGGCGCCAGTGCTTGAAGCTGAGGAATTAAATCAGGCAGTTCGGTGGACTTAGGTGTTACATAAGGGATGTGTTGTTCGGAGCAGAGTTTACTGACGCTACCAAACCACACATTTTCATTGGGGTCATCTTGGTGGGTTACGACTAAATCCACTTTGATGCCCGCTGCTAGAAGAGCTCTCAGGCAATGCACACCAACATCATGATAGGCAAAGACGACGGCGTGCAATTATTTTTTCTCTAAAACAGTTTGCACGACATATCTTGGGCGTTGTCTCACTTGTTGGTAGATGCGGCCGATGTATTCACCGAGCAAGCCTAAGCCAAAGAGCATGACCCCAATCAAGAAGAAGGTAAGGGCGAACAAGGTAAAGACACCTTCAACCTCTGCACCTAGAATAAAGCGGCGAATAAGCAGGTAAGCAAACAAGCTGCCTGCAGCAAGGGCAAGCAACATACCCAAAATAGAGAAGATTTGTAAAGGCATGACTGAGAAGCCGGTCACTAAATCAAAGTTCAAGCGGATGAGTTGATAGAGGGTGTACTTGGACTCTCCAGCAAAACGCTCTTCATGTTTAACGCTGATTTCAGTCGGGTTTGAAGCGAATGTATAAGCTAAGGCGGGGATAAAAGTATTGCTTTCATCACATTGGCGCACCAAGTCAATAATGCGGCGGCTGTAGCCGCGCAACATACAACCTTGATCAGTCATCGTGATGCGGGTAATTCTTTCACGTAGACGATTCATGGCACGTGAGGCAAGCTTTCTAAAGAAGCTGTCTTGACGATTGGCTCGAATGGTGCCGACATAATCATGACCTTTTAGCAATTGCTCGGTGAGTGCGTCAATTTCTTCTGGTGGATTTTGTAGGTCTGCATCCAAGGTAATAATGTATTCGCCTTTTGCATATTCAAAGCCAGCCATGATGGCCATGTGTTGACCAAAGTTGCTATGAAACAAAACAGCGCGAGTGACATCTGGCCGCAGTTCCACTTGCTTAGCTAAGATGCCAGCAGAGCGATCTTTGCTGCCATCATTAATAAAGACAATTTCATAAGCAATATTGCGTTTGGCAGCAACAGCATCTAATGCTGGATAGAGGCGATCGAATAAGGCTTGGAGGCCCTCTTCCTCGTTATATACGGGAACAACAATGCTGAGTGTTGGCTGGGCGGCTAAATTTGCAGTCATGCCGCAATTTTGCCTGATCTTGAGGGTTAGCCCCAAGATCCTTAGTTTTTGCGGTGTTTTTTCAGAATTCCTACTAAACCCTTGGCTATACGGCCAATATCCTCATTTGCCATTGTCGGAAACAAGGGTAGGGTCAGAATCGAGCGACCAATGCGGTTTGCAATGGGGGTGTCTGCGGCTTGATAGCCTAGATTCTTGTAAAGGGTAAAGCCGGTAATGATGGGGTAATGCACGCCAGTACCAATCCCAAGCTCTTTTAGTTCGGCCATCACTTGGGCGCGGTCCACGGTTAATTGCTCGAGTGGCAGTAGCACTTGAAACATATGCCAGTTCGTTTCAGTAAAGTTTTCTACGGGCAGCTCTAGACCTAAATCTTCCAAGTCTGCAGTTTGAAGTTCGCTACGAAGTACATCAAAGTATTGGCGTGCGAGTTCAGCGCGTCGGGATTGATAAGCGGGTAATTGTTTTAGTTGCTCCAGACCAATGACTGCATTCATGTCAGTAAGGTTATCTTTGCCGCCTAGCACATCAACATCCATGCCATCCATTCCTTGGCGGGTAAGTCCTTGCAAGCGAAATTTTTCTGCAAGCTTTGCTTCGTCAATATTGTTGAGTACGAGACAGCCACCTTCAACGGTAGTGAGATTTTTATTGGCCTGGAAACTAAAGCTCACGAGATCGCCAAAGCTCCCAATCTTCTTGCCGTTCCATAAGGATCCAAAGGCTTGCGCTGCATCCTCAATCACACGCAGATTGTGCTGCTTAGCTAAGGCATAGAGCTTATCCATGTCCACAGGTAATCCCGCTAAATAGACAGGCATGATTGCGCGGGTTTTAGAGGTGATTGCTAAAGCCACTTTTTGAAGGTCAATATTTCGAGTGAGGGGATCAATATCCACAAATACTGGTTTGGCACCTACACCCAGAATGACATTGGATGTAGCAACCCATGAAATCGGAGTGGTAATCACTTCATCACCTTGGCCGATACCAGCAACTTGCAATGCGATCTTCATCGTTGCAGTGCCATTTGCAAAACAGCGTACAGGGCGCCCGCCAAAGTATTTAGATAGCGTTGCCTCAAACTCAGCTAGCTTTGGTCCTGAGGTGACCCATCCAGAGCGGAGCACCTCTGCAACAGCATCAATCGTTTCTTGATTAAAGCTAGGGCGCGTAAAAGGAATAAATGCAGGTTGAGATGCTGACATGATGAGCCTTTATTGTTGCGGGGAGCTTGCGTTATCGGGATGCTTCACAATCACCCTCCGAGAATCTCGATCTACTTCTTGCATTGGAAAGTTTATCTTCTGTAATGCAGTGTATTGCTCGGGAACCATTAATGCATAGGAGGTCTGATCCTCTTTCCAGCGCTCTATAAACGCATCTAGCGTAGGTATCCAAAGCTCTGGCTCTTGATTGACCCCAAATTCCAATTCATCTGGAGATTCGACCATGATCATCGTTCGGCCAAGATAAAAGGGCAGCGTGTGATCTAGCATGCGAACGGAATAGATATTCACATTGGCAGGTATTAATGTTTTGACGCGCTGCGCGAGGTCGATACCTGATACGGCTCGACCAAGCGTTTCATGGCCGGTACCCGCAATGATGGTGCAAAGGAAAAGGCCAATAGCAAAACTGACTATGCTGCGAAGACCGTCACGTTTGCTTTGCCAAGCTGCTAGTGCACTAAAGCCAATGAGAGTAATGAGTGCAACGATGACCCAATAGATATATTGAGCATAAGCTTCAATTTCATCAGGTCTTGCTTGTGTGCTGATTTCGGAGATAAAGAAAAATCCAACACAGCCTAATATTGCAAAGCCCAAGGTTTGAAGTTTCCAAGGAAGATGCAGTGAGTTGCTATTCCCCAGTACATGATCTAAACGAGCACCAATCAGCATAGCTAGTGCAGGGAAGATGGGAATAATGTAGCCAGGTAACTTAGAGCGCGACACGCTAAAAAAAGCAAAGATCACTACAAACCAACACACCAATAGCCAGCCACTCGAAAACTCTCGCCTGCGCTCAGTCCAAGCCTGCGCAATAGCGCCGGGGATTTGAAAGATCCAAGGCAGTATGCCGAGTAGCAGCAATGGCACAAAGTAATAAATAGGGCCTGCTCTACTATGGGCATCTTCGGTGAAGCGCTGCAGATGTTCATGAATAAAAAAGAATTCTAAAAACTCTGGGTTTCGCTGAGCAATCAATACAAACCAAGGTGCGGTAATGATTAAGAAAAGAATCGTGCCACTGAATAAATGTAGGCGAGACCAAATTTTCCAATCCCAAGCGCTGATGGAGTAAGCAATGAATACCATTGCTGGTATGGCAGCGCCTATAAGGCCTTTGGAGAGTGTCGCTAAAGCCATCATGCTCCAGCAACCCCACATCCAATTTCGACAAGCGGATTTACTATTGGCAGTCTGCGCTAATAAGAGGCTACATAGCGCACTCACTAAAAATGCAGAGAGTGCCATATCAAGGGAGTTGAAGTGACCACTAATAATCCACATGGGGCTAGAGGCAAGAACTAATGCACCAAGCCACCCAGCCCTTGCGCTATATATTTTTGCTCCGGTAAAGCCAATGACCAAGATGGTCATAAAGCCAGTCAGTGCAGTCCAAAGGCGTGCTTGCCATTCACCAAAACCAAATGCTTGAAACGCAACTGCGGTAGCCCAAATTTGGAGTGGGGGTTTTTCAAAGTATTTATAGCCGTTGTAGCGTGGCGTAATCCAATCCCCGGTAACCAGCATCTCCCGTGCCATTTCTGCATAGCGACCCTCATCCGAGGGAATAAGGTGACGGTAGTTAAGCGTGCCAAACCAGATCAAGCCATAAATAAGTATGAGGAGCAGAATTTTTCCGGGATGCAGTGCCGAAGATTGGCGAATTTGCCCAAAGTTCATTGAGCGGGCTCCACAATCAAGGCTAAAACGACTTGACGTCCTTCACCTACCAAAATGTTGTAGGTACGACAGGCAGCTTGAGAATCCATAATTTCAAAGCCAATCTTGGCAGAAATGAGGGGTTTTAAGAGTTCTGGGCTAGGAAAGCGTTGACGACTCCCCGTACCAATCAGGATTAATTCAGGCTTTAAATCCACCATTTGAGCAAAGTGGGTAACCGCTAGGCCTTCAAAAGACTGAACTGGCCATTCTGAGATGGCGCCATCAGAACTCAAGAGCACTGCATGGCTATAGGGAGTTTGATTGATCTCTACATAGCCAGGGCCATAGCCAGTGATCGTATTGGCTCCGGAATGGGGGTCAGATTGAAGCTTCAAGTGGACTCTCTGTCATAATTATGTGGATTATAGCTAGCTGTTTTTTCTCAGATTTCAAGAACTTACCCTTTAATTTATTGTGAAACCAATCCTAAAGTCCCAAAAGCTCGATAACGTCTGTTACGACATTCGTGGTCCGGTGCTTGAGCTTGCTCAACGCATGGAGGAAGAAGGTCACAAAATCATCAAATTAAACATTGGAAATGTAGGGGTTTTCGGCTTTGACCCCCCTGAAGAGATTCAGTTAGACATGATCCGCAATTTGAGCAATGCTTCTGCTTACTCGGACTCCAAAGGCATATTTGCTGCACGTAAAGCAATCATGCAGTACTGCCAAGAAAAGGGCATTCAAGGAGTGGCATTAGACGACGTGTACACCGGCAATGGCGTGTCTGAACTCATCGTGCTTTCCATGAATGCTTTACTCAATGATGGCGATGAAGTTCTAGTACCCGCCCCCGACTATCCACTTTGGACAGCAGCAGTCAGTTTATCTGGTGGTACCCCAGTTCACTATCTTTGTGATGAATCCAAAGAGTGGGCGCCCGACTTGGCTGACCTTCGTAAAAAAATTACGCCTCGTACTAAAGCGATTGTGGTGATTAATCCCAACAATCCTACTGGTGCTATTTATTCAAAAGAAGTGTTGCTTGAGCTCACTCAAATTGCTCGTGAACACGGGCTCATTTTGTTTGCAGATGAAATCTACGACAAGATGTTGTATGACGCAGAGAAGCACATTTCATTAGCATCTTTATCTACAGATGTCGTAATGATTACCTTTAACGGCCTCTCTAAGAATTACCGCTCATGCGGCTACCGTGCAGGCTGGATGGTGGTCTCAGGCGATAAAGAAATGGTGCGCGACTATATTGAGGGTCTCAATATGTTGGCCTCAATGCGCCTTTGTGCAAACGTTCCGGGGCAGTATGCAATTCAAACTGCTCTAGGTGGATATCAAAGTATTAATGATCTCGTTGGCGAAGGTGGTCGCTTAGCAAAACAGCGTGATCTTGCTTGGAAACTCATCACTGAAATTCCAGGCGTTACTTGTGTCAAGCCAAAATCTGCTTTGTATTTATTTCCTAAATTAGATCCCGAGATGTATCCCATTGAGGATGATCAGCAGTTTGTGGCTGATCTTCTGAAAGAGGAGAAGGTGTTGTTGGTCCAAGGCTCTGGTTTTAACTGGGGCAAGTCCGATCACTTCCGCGTAGTGTTCTTACCTCATGAAGATGTTCTCAGGGAAGCTATTAACCGCCTTGCACGTTTTTTAGAACGTTATCGCAATAAACATGGCCGCAAGGCTTCTTCAACTGCAGCAAAGGCATCATGAAACCGATTCAAGTAGGTCTATTAGGTATTGGCACTGTTGGTGGCGGTGTATTCACTGTTCTCGAGCGCAATCAAGATGAGATTCAGCGTCGCGCGGGCCGTGGCATTCGCATTCATAGTGTTGCCGATCTCAATGTTGAAAAAGCTAAAGAGTTGGTGAAGGATCATGCATTGGTTGTGAATGATGCACGTGCCGTGATTAAGAATCCTGAGATTGATATCGTGGTTGAGTTGATCGGCGGCTATGGCATTGCTAAAGACTTAGTTCTTGAAGCGATTGCCGCTGGCAAGCATGTAGTGACTGCCAATAAGGCATTGATTGCAGTGCATGGCAATGAGATTTTTAAGGCCGCACATGAAAAAGGTGTGATGGTTGCATTTGAAGCTGCAGTAGCTGGTGGTATTCCTATTATTAAAGCCTTACGCGAAGGCTTAACAGCGAATCGCATTGAGTGGATTGCTGGCATCATCAACGGCACTACAAATTTCATTCTTTCAGAGATGCGTGACAAAGGATTGGATTTTGCTACCGTTTTAAAAGAAGCGCAGCGTTTAGGTTACGCAGAAGCCGATCCTACCTTTGATATCGAAGGTGTTGATGCTGCCCATAAGGCAACCATCATGAGTGCGATTGCATTTGGCATTCCGATGCAGTTCGAAAAAGCACACGTTGAAGGTATTACGAAGTTAGATGCCATTGATATTAAATATGCTGAGCAGTTGGGCTATCGGATTAAGTTATTAGGAATTGCTAAAAAAACGATAACTGGCGTTGAGTTGCGTGTTCAT
>CAILON010000153.1 GCA_903835865.1 uncultured beta proteobacterium | reverse complement strand
GTTTGATGCCTATCGTGATGAAACCGCGTATTTCATTCGTCAGTCCTTATCCAAGATTACCGAAGGTAAGGATCAATTGATTGCGGGCATTATTACCTCAGCGCGAATGCTCACTGGTCAACGTGGCCGCATGATGATTGCGACCATCGATGACGGTACTGCAGCCATTGAGGTCACACTCTACAGCGAAGTGTATGAGCCTAATCGCTCTTGGTTAAAAGAAGATGAGTTATTGGTTGCCAAAGTCAATGTCACTCCGGATAAATTCTCAGGGGGTATGCGCATTGTTTCTGAAGCAGTGATGGATATCACTGGGGCTAGAATGCGTTTTGCACGCAATGTCCATGTCTGTATTGATACTGCAATTGATTTGAAAATGCTCAGATCTCAAATTGGACCTTACTTAATGACCAATCGAGTACGGGATCCAAAGTTAGGTCCTGCAGCTGCTCCCATTCCAGGATCCAATGATTCTGTTAAAGGTTTAATACTCACCGCAGCAGTTACTACAAGCGGTGGCGCCTGTTTAATGCAGTTCCCAGAAGAATTACGGATTTACCCAAATGACGCTTGTTTGCATAGCTTGAGTCAGATCTTGGCATCTAAGCAAAACAATCCAGTACAGGTTCAATACCTTTAAAACTAAAGTGTTATTGTTTTTTCAGTGCTAACTCAACAGCACTCATTACCTGGCTAGGCTCAAGCAAGTCCAAACATTCACTATTACTATCCGCACGATCTTCGCAACCTGCTTTGCGGCAGGGAACACATTCCCCGGGACCTTGCAGGATAGTGACATTACCCACGGTTTGGGAGCGGGTGCGCAATTGATAAGGCTGGTCTCCAATGAAACCATTGGGCCAAGGTCCAAAATTCGTTGGTGGTGTTGCACCAAATAATGCGATGGTAGGGATATTGCATGCAGCTGCTAAGTGGGTGATTGAAGTGTCGACACCAATATAAATTGCCGCGCCGCGCAACAGGGTCCCTGCCTGCGGAATAGATAACTTACCAGCGGTATCAATCACATTGCTCCGAGTCTGCTCATTTAGTAACGACAAAATATCGTGATTGAGTTGTAGGTCTTGTTTGGCAGGAGAAGCGCTCAAGACTACCTGCAAGCCTTGCTCTACAAGCCACTCAATCAACTGCTGCCAATACGCAAGGGGCCAGCGCTTGTAAGCAGTTAAAGGTCCTGGATGCAAGACGGCATAGGGTTGATTAAGGCGGCCAGCGATTAAGGGTGTTAAGGGCTCACCTTCAGGAGGTGTAACAGAGATAGCCTGCTTAAATAAGTCACTGGGATTTTTATAGAAAACTTCGAGTAGACGCAGTTTTTCTGCAATCACGTGCTGTGCAAAATAGTCTACCGTCACGTTGTGCATCGAAATGAACTTCTTCCAAGCATTTTGCTTTTCAATTTTGGTATTGCTTGCGCCATCCTTGCCTTGTGGATGAGCACCCAAGATACCTACACGCCTAAATGCGGACACTAAGCCATATAAGTAAGCGCGATCACTGGGCTGTGTGACGATGGCTAAGTCATAACGCTGAAAAAGGCGATTAAAGAGGGCGATGTATTCAGCAAATCCTGGGCGATCAGAGGTTTCTATGACCTCACTGATGTCCGAATTGCCTTTGAGTATATCTAACTTACCGCGATAGCCTAAAAAGTGAAATTCTGCATCGGGCCAGAGTTCACGGGCTTTCCTAATTAAGGGGGCGGTGACGAGAACATCCCCAATTTGCCTGGTGGCAATGAACAATACTTTTTTAGGCTTCAGAGAAGAGAAGGTCGTCATGGCGTTTACATTGCTTTTGCTTGAATCATAGCGCGTACTCGGCGTGCATTTTCAGCGGCATTAGTCTGATCATGAATCTGATGAAAGAGGTGTAAGACTTCAGTAGACCATGAGCCTGATTTACGTTTAATGTGATGGCGTTGTAAGCGAAATACAAAATCAGCATCTTCATGACCCCATCCAGTCATGCTCTCATCAAAGCCATTGATAGCTTTCGCATCCGCTTTCCAGCAAGCCATATTGCAACCTTTAATGCGGCGCCATATAAACTTTTGATAGTCACGCCATGATCCATTACCCAGTTTGATTTTCAAGGGCCAATATTTATTGATGCCACCACTGAGTCGATAACTGAGTAATTTTTCCGCAAAGCGTTTGAAGTCCCAGTTGGGCCAAGATAGTAATTGAGTTGTCAAGCTTTGATCTAAGAG
Organism: uncultured beta proteobacterium; assembly: GCA_903835865.1. Taxonomy (GTDB): domain Bacteria; phylum Pseudomonadota; class Gammaproteobacteria; order Burkholderiales; family Burkholderiaceae; genus Polynucleobacter. The sequence goes on along the minus strand of CAILON010000153.1, from coordinate 5,572 downwards.
AATCCGACTACCTGTGACGAGATAACCCTTTTGGGCTAGAGCCCGGTGGCGCGCGACAAAGTCGGGCTGAACAATGCAGTCACCATCTAAAAATACTAAGTAGTCACCATGCGCTGCATTAATCGCTTGATTCAAAATCATGGTTTTGCGAAAGCCCTGATCTTCTTGCCAGAGATGATTAATCGAGATCGGATGGGTGAGTTTGATGCTCTCGATAAGCTGCTTAGTCTCTTGAGTAGACCCATCATCAGCAATGATGATTTCAAAATGATTATCGGTTTGTGTGGCAAGAGACTCTAGACAGAGTTTGAGTGCTTGTGGCCAGTTATAGGTGGCCAACAAAATCGAAATCATTTGCCGGCTTCCTGATTGAGCTGCCACAATTTCATATAGCGATAGTAGGTTCCTTGACCATTCGAGATCGCTAAAGCAAATCCTTGAGGACCATCTAGAAAACCTGCTCGCAGAATATAAGTGCGAACAAAGGCCCACATACCATGTAGGACTGCCTTTAAGGGATTGCTTGTTTTGCCTTTGGCAAAAGCCTGCTCTGCTGACGCAGTGGAATAGCGATTGAGCTTGTCGAGCACTTGCTCGTAATTCATGAAGCTGTAATGCAACATAGGGTTTTCAAGTTTGGCTACTGCGCCCTTGGGGATGAGTCGCTCATGAACCAAATCATCTGAAAAGCGGGCAGTACCGCGCTTAAAAAGACGGTCTACATAATCTGGGTTCCAGCCTGAGTGGCGAATGAAGCGGCCACAGTACCAAGATAGGCGTGGAATAGCAAAACAGTCTACATGGGCAGAATGGTGAATGGCGGTCAAGATTTCAGATTTGAGGGCTGGGGTAAGTCTTTCATCGGCATCGAGAGATAAGACCCAGTCGCAGGTGGCAAGATCTAAAGCACGGTTCTTTTGGGGGCCAAAACCAGGCCAATCGGTGGGGTAGGCCATCAGTGCACCATGCTTACTGGCGATCTCTAGGGTACGGTCTGTACTATTAGAGTCGACCACCACAATCTGCTGGGCAATCCCCTCCAGGGATGCCAGACAATCGTCCAAATTGGACTCTTCATTGCGAGTGATGAGTATGACTGATAAGGTGGGCATAATTCATTATATGAATGCTCAAGACCGAACTACCCTAAATCGCCTAATTCAGTATCTCAAACCCCATATTGGGCTGATTGTTGGCTCATTATTGGCCATGGCTATTGTGGCAGCTTCGGAAACATCTATTCCGGCCCTCATGAAGCCATTATTAGACAGGGGTTTTACTGGGGAGCTCAATGACAAGCTCTGGCAGGTGCCGGTTTTCTTGGTTGGTTTAGCAGTGATCCGCAGTTTGGCCCAATTTTTCTCAAATTATTTACTGACCCGGGTCATCAACTCAGTGCTCCTGAAATTGCGGGAGAGAATGTTTCACACCCTATTACGGGCTCGAACAATTTTCTTTCAGCAAAATTCCGCATCCCACTTAATTAATGCCGTTGTCTTTGAGGTGAACAACATTCTCACCATCATGGGTGGGATGTTAATTAGCTTGGTACGAGACTCATTAACTGTTGTTGGTATGATTGGTTACCTGATTTATTTGAACTGGCAACTCACATTACTAGTATTAATCATTTTCCCAATTATTGCTTTCATCATGAGCAAGATTAATCGTCGCTTGCGCGCACTCAATCGTGAGCAACAAACATTGACCAGTGAGTTGGCTTATATCGTTGAAGAGGCAGTAGCGGGTCACAAGATTGTGAAAGTGCATGGCGCTGAATCTTATGAGATGCAACGCTTTATGGAAAAAGCGCATCGTCTACGCCAATTTGCGATTAAGTCCGCTGTGGCCGGTGGCCTCAATCAACCAATTACCCAATTAATCGCATCGATTGCCTTATCGGTTGTCTTGGTGATTGCCTTGATGCAATCTGCCACCCAGGGCACGACAGTAGGGGGGTTTGCAGCATTTATCACTGCCATGATGTTAGTAATCTCCCCATTGAAGCATTTGGCTGATATTAATCAACCCTTGCAACGCGGTCTAACTGCAGCTGAGATGATCTTCTCGCTCATGGACCAGCCGTTTGAAGAAGATGAGGATCGTAAGCTCAATATGAAATCCTTGGATAAAGCGAAGGGTGGAATTCGTTTTGAGGATGTCGGATTTTCTTATGAGCAAGATGTAGGGCGCCAAGATGCTTTAAGTGGCATTAACTTAAACATTGCGCCAGGCGAAGTAGTTGCTTTTGTTGGACCATCTGGTGGCGGTAAATCTACCCTAGTTAATTTATTACCTCGTTTCTTTAAGCCTACTTCCGGTCATATCTTTTTGGATGACATCCCGCTAGAGGATATTGTTCTTGCAGATGTCAGAAGACAAATTGCCTTTGTTAGTCAAGATGTCGTGTTATTTAATGACAGCATTGCAGCAAACATTGCCTATGGCGCCTTTGATGAGAGGGGTATTGATCGCGAACGTGTCATGAAAGCATTAGAAGCTGCCAATCTCAGCGCTCTCATTGGTGAGCTACCTGAAGGTATCGATTCTCTGGTGGGGGATAACGGCAATCGTCTATCAGGCGGCCAACGTCAACGCATGGCGATTGCTAGAGCTATTTACAAAGATGCTCCCATTTTGATTTTGGATGAGGCTACCTCGGCACTCGATTCAGAATCCGAGCGTCAAGTTCAAGACGCTCTAGACCGCTTGATGGCTGGCAGAACAACCTTAGTTATTGCACACCGTTTATCAACGATTGAGCATGCAAGTCGTATCGTGGTTTTGGAGCATGGTCAGATTATTGAAAATGGCTCCCATGAGGAGCTCATTGGAAAAGATGGCCTGTATGCTAGCCTGCACCGCATTCAGTTCTCAAATAGTTAACTAAGAACGATATCGTATTGCTCTTGGCGGAAGCTACCTTCTGCCTGAAGCGTGATGGGTTTGCCGATAAAGTCACCTAGCTGGGCTAAGAATTGATTTTCCTCTTCTAGGAATAAGTCAATGACATCAGGCGCTGCAACAATGCGAAACTCACGAGGATTAAATTGACGGTGCTCGCGCACGATCTCTCGCAAAATTTCGTAGCAGATGGTTTGAGCAGTTTTGACTTCGCCTTTGCCCATGCAGGTAGAACAAGGCTCACAGGTGATATGGGCCAAAGATTCTCGAGTACGTTTGCGTGTCATCTCCACTAAGCCCAGAGCTGAAAAATCACTGAGGGATGTGCGGGCATGATCTCGCTCTAGGTTCCGTTTGAGCTCATACAACACTGATTCTTGATGGTCTTTAGTAAGCATATCAATGAAGTCGATGATGATAATTCCACCTAAATTACGCAATCGCAATTGACGCGCAATCGCTTGAGCAGCTTCTAGATTCGTTTTAAAGACAGTGTCATCTAAATTACGCGCGCCAACATAACTTCCAGTATTCACATCAATGGTTGTCATGGATTCTGTCTGGTCAATCATCAGATAGCCACCCGACTTGAGGTCCACTCTGCGACCTAAAGCCTTATTAATTTCTGCATCGACATCAAACAAATCAAAGAGGGCGCGCTCACCACGATGCAAGGTGAGCTTGCCTAATAAATTAGGCATATAAAGATTGGCAAAAGCCTTGAGCTTTTCAAAATTCTCAGCTGAGTCCACTCGAATTTGGGTGGTTTCCTCGCCCGCTACATCACGCAATACACGCTCTGCTAGGCTGAGATCTTGATATAGCAAGCTAGGGGCTGCATTGTGATTCATGGCCTCACGAATCTTTTCCCAGGTGGTTCGGAGGTAATGCATATCGTGTTGTAGCTCAGTATCCGTGGCATCTTGTGCGCTCGTACGCACAATAATGCCGCCTTTTTCATCAGTTGCCATTAATCCGGCAAGGCGCGTCTTAATGGCTTCACGCTCTTCAGGTTGATCAATACGCTGAGATACCCCAATATATTTTTCAGAGGCAGTATCGCTACCAGCAGGGGGTAAATACACTAAGTTGCGACCAGCAATACTCAGTTGGGTACTTAGACGAGCACCCTTGGTTCCTAAAGGATCTTTTAATACTTGCACTAAGAGAGTCTGCCCTTCAAAAAGCAATTTTTCAATTTGAGCACTTGGGTTGTTTTGAGTGATATCGGCGACGTGCATAAAAGCAGTGCGCTCAAGACCAATTTCGATAAAGGCCGATTGCATCCCCGGCAAAACACGTACTACTTTTGCTAAATAGATATTGCCAACTATTCCACGTTGACGGGTGCGCTCAATTTGTAATTCTTGAACAGCGCCTTGCTGAATTAAGGCGACACGTGTCTCTTGCGGGGTGATGTTAATGAGAATCTCTTCGTTCATATGCGGGTAACTTGTGCGCGATCGAGTAGTTGAGTTGTTTCAAATAAAGGTAATCCCATGATACCGCTATAGCTTCCCCGAATCGAGGGTATAAATGTGCCGCCTAATCCCTGGATGCCATAGGCGCCCGCCTTACCGAAGGGTTCGCCACTAGCTATATAGGCATCGATCTGTGCAGAGCTGAGGTTAGCAAATTGCACCTCAGAAACTTGCACTAGGCAAATCAGCTGAGTCGTTGGCGTCAGGGTGATCGCGACAGCAGTAAGTACTTCATGTGTCTTGTCGCTGAGCATTCTCAGAATACGTGCAGCATCTGCAGCATCGCTTGGCTTGCCTAAAATTTCCCCATCACTACTATTGGGAAGGCTGACAGTGGTATCGGCGCACAATATAGGCGCCCATGGGAGCTGTTTTTTTTGCCAACGCGCTAAGGCTGCAATACTTTTGGCAATGGTGACGCGTTCTACATATGCGCGGGCTTTTTCGTGGGGCAAAGGTATTTCGATGCTCTCACTGTCTTCATTCGGATTAGGGATTAACATTTCAAAGCGAACCCCAATTTGTTTTAACAATTCTTGGCGGCGTGGGCTTTGTGAAGCCAGGTAGATATAAGCATTACTCACGATGGTAGGGGTGACCTTGCAAAATAGTCCAGGCGCGATAGAGCTGCTCCACCAATAAGACTCTTGCCATGGCATGGGGTAGCGTTAAGCTCGAAAGTCGCCACATGGCCCCGGCATTTTCTTTAAGGCTAGCATCGAGTCCATCGGCACCGCCAATCAGAAAGGTAATATCAAACCCTTCTTGGCGCCAGTTCGCTAATTGCGTAGCGAGATTTTGGGTGGTTTGATCTTTGCCTCGCTCGTCTAAAGCAATGACTCGTGAGCCCTTTGGAATGGCTGCAGCAATTTTGACCGCTTCTTTGGCAGGAGTGAGATCAGGCTTGATCTCTTTAATCTCAATAATGCAATCTGCTGGCATACGCTTGATGTAATCCTGGGTTGCAGTAGCAACCCAATCTGGCATCTTATGACCGACCGAAACAATTGTTAAGCGCATTGATAAATGCTGTGTGTGAAATGCAAGACGACTTATTCGTCGTCGTCTGGTTCGCTAGCTTTGGCAAGCCCTTTATCGCCAGCCAACTTCACGCGTACAGGTTTTGCACCCCACATGCCCTCTAATTGATAGTAGGAGCGCAACATTGGTTGCAGGATGTGGACAAC
>CAILON010000152.1 GCA_903835865.1 uncultured beta proteobacterium | reverse complement strand
CTTACTTTGATTCTCATCATTTATCGCCAGTGGCATCAGACTATTTGGCTAAAAATAGCCTAGTCAAAGCCGTCCTCGATAAATGAGGGCATAAAATGAATGGACCAACTAAATATTGAGCCTGAATTTGACCGAGCAAAGCCATAACCATTCCCAAGGGGTGAATCAGCCTCTACAAAACCCCTGTGTTCTGATCACCGGTGCAACAGGTTTTGTAGGAAGTCGCTTGGCAAAGTTTTTAAGCACTCAATTTCCCGGTATGGAGTTGCGTTTTGCCGTTCGGCATCGCCCTGATGAACTTCAAGTTCCTGCTGTATTACCTACTGGATCTAATGAAGTAGTGGGAGATATCAATCCTTATACCAATTGGACGGATGCGCTGCTTGGTGTGGATGTAGTCATTCATTTGGCAGCCCGAGTGCATGTTATGAAGGACGTGGCACTAGATCCTCTTGAGGAATACCGGACTGCCAATACATTGGCAACGATTCATCTTGCGCAAGAGGCAGCTAAAGCCGGTGTCAAACGTTTTATTTACTTAAGCTCAATCAAGGTCAATGGCGAAGAGACCTCTCATAGTCAATCTTATTGCGAAGATTCAACGCCAGCACCAATCGATCCCTATGGTGTGAGTAAATGGGAAGCAGAGCTGGGCTTGGAAAAAGTCTGCGCCCAGACCGGTATGGAGTTTGTGATTATTCGTCCACCACTCATTTATGGTCCTGGTGTCAAAGCGAACTTCCAAAAGCTGATGGGGCTGGTTGCAAAAGGGATGCCACTGCCATTAGGCGCTGTGCATAACCAGCGCAGCATATTGGCTCTAGATAACTTGGTCAGCTTTATTGCCTTAGCAATATCCAGTCCTCTGGCAGCTAATCAGCGTTTCTTGTTATCTGATGGCGAGGATGTATCCACAACGCAATTGCTCAGACTCTTGGCTCAAGGCATGGGTAAGCCATCTTGGTTAATTCCAATTCCGGCATTTATTCTCAGAGCTGCAGCACAAGTACTTGGCGCCTCTGCTGCGGCAAATCGCTTGCTTGGCTCTTTGCAAATTGATTCTAGTAAGGCACGACAATTGCTTCATTGGCAGCCACCACTGTCTGTAAAAGAAGGCATCGCCTTAACCGCCCAGGCGTATTTAAATACGCCATCCAATAAAGTTAAGAGTTAAGAGGGGGTTATTAAATAGTGAAACGCCTCGTCGACCTCATTCTTTTAGTCATTGCCCTGGTATTTTTGGCGATCCCCATGTTGATCGTAGCCATCATTGTCAAACTCACATCACCGGGCCCCGTGATGTTTTGGTCGGACCGTGTAGGGCAGTACAACCGTATTTTCAGAATGCCCAAGTTCAGAACCATGCAGGTCAATACACCTAATGTGGCTACCCATCTCTTAGTTGGTGCTGGTAGTTATCTGACGCCAGTCGGGGGCTTCTTGCGCAAATCGAGTCTGGATGAGCTGCCTCAACTCTGGTCTGTTTTTGTCGGAGATATGAGTTTTGTAGGACCGAGGCCTGCCTTATATAACCAGGATGATTTGATTGCTATGCGGACTGAGCGGGGGGTAGAAGTATTGGTTCCTGGCATTACCGGCTGGGCTCAGGTAAATGGGCGCGATGAGCTGGATCTGACTGAGAAGGTCAATCTAGACGCGCAGTACCTCCAAAAGCAGTCTATGGGCTTTGATTTTTACATCCTGCTGCTCACCGTCTTGAAGGTTTTCAGGCGTGAGGGCGTTTCTCACTAGGGTAGAAAAATAATCACTAAAATGGCAGCAAACTGACAGGACTGTCATGAAAAAGGAATTATTAGAATTACCCCGTTGGGTGAAGCAGTTTGCAGCAATGCTGATCGATGTGGTGTGTGCCCTGCTCGCCACATGGTTGGCCTTTTCTTTGCGCCTGGATGAGTGGCATGCCCTGATTGCTGAGCAAAAGATGGCCTACATCTTGGCTGTTGCTTTATCAATCCCTGTTTTCTTCCAATACGGTGTTTATAAAACAGTCTTGCGCTTTACTGGGGCACATACCCTAGCGTTAATGAGTAAAGCGGTTGGTATTTATGGCCTGTTGTATTTCGCAGCCATCTTTATGTTGGCCTCACCTTATATCTATCGCAGTATCGGTTTAGTCCAACCCATCATCATGTTCATCCTAATGGCGCTTGCACGGGTTGCAGCTAGCCTTGCTTTGGGCTTTAGATCTTATGGCAATAATGG
>CAILON010000151.1 GCA_903835865.1 uncultured beta proteobacterium | reverse complement strand
TTAAGGACAGCGGAACCAATACTCTTCCGTTTGTCTACGCCATGTCAAGCATGGCAATCAAACCCGATGGGCATACCCCGTCGGGTTTTTTTACGACCTAAAATACTATCCGCTCTACACCAGCTGAATTACTCACTAAAAGTATGTTGGCCTTCTCTTTAGCAAATAAGCCTACGGTAATGACTCCAGCAATCTGATTAATTATCGACTCCATTTTGACCGGATCTGCTATCTGTAAACCTGCCACATCCAAAATCCACCCGCCATTATCAGTAACAAACGGCTCGCTTGGGGTTTGACCCAAATCAGCCCTGGTACTTTTTGCCAATCGCAAGGTGACTTTTCCTCCGAGCTTATCTAGCTCTCTAGTTACCGCCCCTCTGGCCAAAGGAATGATTTCCACGGGGAGCGCAAAATTTCCGAGAACTGGAACTTGTTTTGAAGAATCGCAAATACAAATAAATTGCTGAGCCATCGAGGCAATTACTTTCTCGCGAGTAAGAGCTCCACCGCCACCCTTAATCATGTATCCGGCTGGATTGATTTCATCAGCACCATCTACATAGGCAGGAAGACTCACCACATCATTGGGATCTAAAACCTGAAAGCCATGCTTAAGGAGTCGCTCAGTAGTCGCATTCGAACTAGAGACCGTCCCCGCAAAATGATCTTTATGGGGCGCTAGGGCGTCAATAAAGCAATTTGCAGTCGATCCAGTGCCAACCCCCAGCACCTGACCTGCTGGTAGCTTTAAGACCTCGTCTCTTGCCGCCTCACCCACCATTTGCTTCAGTTGATCCTGATTCATAGCCTTGTTCAATGCCTTTACTGGAACGGTGTAATTAATCCATCTATCATATGATAATCACGAGCAATCCTTTTAGAACCTTGATATCTCTATGAATAGCACCGCTTCCGCCTTAAATCAGCTTAAAACACTTACTACCGTAGTTGCCGATACCGGCGATTTTGAGCGGATGAAAGAGTTTGCCCCTCAGGACGCCACCACCAATCCCTCCCTAATCCTCAAGGCTGCCCAACAAAGTAATTACCAGTCTTTGGTGAACTCAGTTAAAGCAGCTCATCCTGGTATGCAACCAAGCGATTTAGTGGATTACATCTTGGTGGCTTTTGGGTTGGAGATTTTAAAGATTGTTCCGGGTCGCGTTTCTACTGAGGTTGACGCTCGTCTTTCCTTTGATACCAAAGCCACTGTAGCTAAGGCAAAACACCTCATTGCCCTATATGAGTCTCATGGGATCGAACGCAAACGCATCCTTATTAAGTTGGCAGGTACCTGGGAAGGTATAGCAGCTGCGAAAGAACTAGAGGCTGAAGGCATTCATTGCAATATGACTCTCCTCTTTTCGCTAGTTCAAGCTGCTGCCTGTGGAGCAGCAAACGCTAAATTAATTTCTCCTTTTGTTGGGCGCATTACTGATTGGCATAAAGCAAAGTTGGCTAGCAATTGGAATGATGCTAATAACGGCGGAGCCAATGATCCAGGGGTCACTTCCGTTAAAAGAATTTTTCATTACTACAAGCACTTTGGTATCGCTACGGAAATTATGGGTGCCAGCTTTCGCAATGCTAGTCAAATATTGGAGTTGGCCGGCTGTGACCTACTAACGATTAGCCCAGAGTTATTGGCGGAGTTGCAAAGCAGCAATGCCACTGTGGGCAAAAAATTGAATGCTGCCAATGCGCAGAGTGCTTTAAATGCGGAACACATTACTGCACTTAAGCTCGATGAGTCTAGCTTCCGCTTGCAATTAAATAATGATGCGATGGCTACAGAAAAACTGGCAGAAGGTATTCGTAACTTCTGTATTGATACTGAAAAACTAGAAGCGTTGCTTGCCCAGTAAAGGGTTGCAATACTTCTAGTAATGCATTACTTCTTAGCGGTATTAATGCCTAAGAGGTTATAAGCTGGGCAATTACCGAGCATGCCAGTTGCCAGGGGAAGAATACCAATCCAACCCCATACGCCAACAATACCAAAGCCTGCCAAGCCCATCAGAGTAACGCCAACAGTCATGCGGAGTACGCGATCTGTGTGACCAATATTACATTTCATATTCATCCCCTCTTAAAGAATTCATTCGCCGAGTGGCTTTTATTTTTCAGTCTTTAATAAGCGCTGTCTTAATGCCTCATACAAGCATACGCCACTTGCGACTGAGACATTCAAACTCTCAACAACCCCTTGCATAGGGATGCGTACCAGTTCATCGCAGGTTTCACGGGTTAAGCGACGCATTCCTTCGCCTTCGGCACCCATCACAATAGCAATAGAGCCCGTTAAGTCAAGATCGTAGATCGATTTTTCTGCTTCTTCATCGGTGCCGACCAACCAAACACCCGCTTCTTGCATTTCTTTCATGCTGCGAACTAAGTTGGTAACAGTAATGACTGGCATTACTTCAGAAGCGCCGCTAGAAACCTTGCTTACTGTGGCATTAATCGACGCAGAACGATCCTTAGGAATCACTACAGCATCAACCCCTGCCCCATCTGCTACCCGTAAACAGGCACCAAAGTTATGCGGGTCAGTGATGCCGTCCAAAACCAAGAACAATGGTTTTTCTTTTGCGCCCTCGACATCCTCTATTACTTCAGTAATCGTGCGAGCGATCGTCATTTTTTCTGCCAAGGCAACAACACCTTGATGGCGATCATGTCCAGCTAATTTATGCAAACGTTCTGCATCTGCGGCATGTAATCTTTCACCCAATACTTCTTCAGCTTGCTTTAGAAAATCTCCCATCCGTCTGTCGCGACGACCGGGATCAAAATACACTGACTTCAGACTTTCTGGGTCTACCCTCAAGCGCGCTTGAACTGCATGAAAACCTACTAATATTTGTTTCATCTTCTTCTATCTAATGTGCGTACTATTTGCGTCTTGCGTTTGTGCTTCGCACTGGAGGCTTAGAGCCAGCAGGCTTGCCAACTGACCTGCCTTGCTTATTGGCTTTACCATTTTTGCGACTAGCCTTGCTTTTGGATTGAGTAGCACTCAAGGTTCCAGCGGATTTGGCTGCATTGACATTAATGCCGCTGGGTTTTTGTGGCTCTTTACTTACTGGCCTAGTCTTCTTGGAGGCGGCCCTCTTGTTTGGGCGCCCAGTATCCGTTGCTAATAGCAATTGACGACGGTTACTTGAACCACCAGGTTCGGCGCCCATCGATTTCACAAGACTAAATTCAATCTTACGAGCATCCAGGTCTACCCTGCTCACCAGCACATGCAAGCGATCACCCAAGCGATAACGAATACCAGTCCGCTCGCCACGCAATTCTTGGCGTGCTTCATCGTATTGGAAATAATCACCGCCCAACTCAGTGACGTGCACCATACCTTCAACAAATAAATTCTCTAACTGAATAAACAATCCGAAGTTGGCGACACCTGTAACTGTGCCAGCGTATTCTTGACCCAAATGGTCACGCATGTAATAACACTTAAGCCATGCTTCAACATCTCGCGATGCTTCATCAGCGCGACGCTCATTAGAAGAGCAGTGGACGCCTAACTGCCCCCAGATGGGTAAAGCGGCGTTAGCACCCTTAGGCAGCTTGGCGCCTTTGGCAGGACCAGCCTTGGCATCGCTTTGGGATTTCTTGGCATTCACCGCATTCTCGCGACCCTTACCTTTGCGAGGCAAAGTCAGGTTTAGCGGTACCTTTGGCGGCAAGACTGGAACATAAGGCTTTTTCTGAAGAATCGACTTGATGACTCGATGTGTCAATAAATCAGGATAGCGGCGAATCGGGCTGGTGAAATGTGAATAAGCTGGATAAGCTAAGCCGAAGTGACCTTCATTATCTGGCTGATACATAGCTTGCTGCATTGAGCGCAATACAACTGACTGGAGCATATTGGCATCAGGACGATCTTTGACTTCGCGCATCAGTTTGGCAAAATCTCGTGGCTTTGGTTTCTCACCACCACCCAAGGAAAGTCCTGAGGTTCTTAAGACTTGACGTAAGGTGACCAATTTCTCTTCTGATGGCTCACCGTGTACTCGGTAAAGACTTAAGTGCTTATTTTTATCAATATAGTCAGCAGCGCAAACGTTGGCCGTCAACATACACTCCTCAATTAAGCGGTGCGCATCGTTTCGAATGCGAGGCTCAATACGCAAGATCTTGCCAAGTTCATTACTAATGATTTGCGTTTCAGTCGTATCAAATTCAATGGCGCCACGTTTTTCTCGAGCGGCCAATAGTATTTTGTAGAGTGAATATAAATTCGTCAGCAAGGGACGGAATTGCCCAAAACGAGCCGCTTCCGGACCTTTACTATTAGATAAAATTTCCCAAACAGTATCGTAGGTAAAGCGTTGCGCAGAATGCATTACCGCTGGATAGAACTGATAGGCTAAGACAATCCCGTTGTTATCCACTACGGAATCACAAACCATACAGAGACGATCCACGCCAGGATTTAGAGAGCAAAGGCCGTTAGAGATCTTCTCAGGCAACATCGGTATTACCCGTCTTGGGAAATACACCGAAGTAGCACGCAGCAATCCTTCATCATCTAGTGGGTGGCTTGGTTTAACGTAATGAGAGACGTCGGCAATTGCCACTATCAGGCGCCAAGCCTTTGTCTTTCCGTACATGATGGGCTCGCAATACACCGCATCATCAAAATCTCTAGCATCAGCACCATCGATCGTTACTAATGGCACGTCACGCAAATCCACTCGGCCTTCTAAATCTTCTTGTTGAACGGTATCCGGAAGCGCAGCAGCCTCTTTCATCGCAGCCGCAGAAAACTCATGAGGAACGCCATACTTGCGCACGGCAATTTCGATTTCCATGCCTGGGTCATCAATTTCGCCCAAGACTTCTACTACCCGGCCTACTGCCTGACGATAGCTATCAGGGTAGTCAATAATTTCGACGCTAACCACTTGACCCAACTTGGCATTACCTTGCCCTTTTGGTGGAATCAAAATGTCATGGCCAATACGTTTATCTTCAGGCGCAACAATCAATACGCCATTCTCATTTAAGAGTCGGCCAATCACTACTTTATTGGCATGTAAGACGACCTCAACTATCTGTCCTTCTGGACGACCACGTCGATCTGTTCCTAATACCCTAACATTCACTCTATCGCCATGCATGACGCGAGACATTTCTCTTTCAGAGAGAAAAATATCTTCACCACCATCATCCGGAATGACAAATCCAAATCCATCTCGGTGTCCCTGGACTGTTCCTAAACGATCAGCCTCACGCGGCACCAAGTCTTTTGCTTTACGCATTTAATTCCTTCGGCAATACATGCCCTGTATATCTATTGATATCTATTTTTGTTATGAATATGGCTACTGTATCAAACCATCAGGTCTGAGGGGAAAAAGCCAAATTGGGCTGGAAAAGGTCCAAATACACCCATCCCTCTATAATAGTGGCATGCCCAGGTGGCGAAATTGGTAGACGCACCAGCTTCAGGTGCTGGCGATCGTAAGGTTGTGGGGGTTCGAGTCCCTTCCTGGGCACCAAATACTCTTGCTAGACCTTATATGGGGGCGAATAACCCCTATTTCAAGCCCAAAATCGGATAGCCGTAAAGACTGCCATTCCGACAACCAAGGTGAAGACCATTTTTCTGCTGAAATAAAAGGCAATCAGGGCTGCTATGCCACCCCAGATATTCGGGAGATGGATGTCAAACTGAGCAGCGCTGGATGAATTAGCTGGCAAAAAGATCTCAGGAGCCAAGATCGCGATCATCGCTGCCAATGGTGCAAAGCGTATTGCCTCTAAAACCAAAGGAGAGATTTTAACTCGCTCACCCAGTATCAGAAAGAAGCCGCGAGTCAAAACTGTCACTACGGCCATCCCGATCAGCAGGAATGCAATGTTCAGATCGATCTGCATTAGGGGATGCTCCCTTTGGGCGACTTATCGGTCATCATGCCCACAATCAAGGCCGCTCCAATTGCCAACACAATATTGAGTCGAAACGGGATGCCATATGTGGCAACAGCAACGACAGTTGCAGTAAGTGCCGCCCAACGCGCAGATGCTCTATCGAGCATGGGAACAATGATGGCCAGCAAAGCAATGGAGCCAGCAAATTCAAGTCCCCAGTTATTGGGTATTTGACTCGCTAAAAGGATCCCACTAATCGAGCCCACCTGCCATATGCCCCAATTGCAAAACTGCATACCCATCATCCATTGCAAACGCAGATGCTGGTGATCCGCGTTTAGCTCTTGAGGTGTTTGCGGGTTTGGGTAGCGCTTGATATACAAGAGGTAACCAAAATCTGCCGTGCAGT
>CAILON010000150.1 GCA_903835865.1 uncultured beta proteobacterium | reverse complement strand
GTAGTACAGCTAGCGTCAAGTGCACAGCGCATTGCAGAGGTTTCCTATCGATATGGGGAGCGGGGTATGCTGGAGTATCTGGATGCTCAGAGGACATTTCGTGCTGCTCGGAATGATTTAATTAAAGCACGTTTTGATTTGGCTTCGGTGGTGACTGAGATCCAGAGGTTAAGAGCGAGTCCAGAGTGGCTGGCTAAGATAGAAAGTGGAATGCAATGAAGCAAAAGCTATCGGTGATGATGAATAAACTAAAAGTCTGGAAGAGATTTCTGGTGACGAAGCTTAAATTCCATTCGAAGGTCTTATTCAACCAAATTATCCAGACCCAAAACCAGCTATATCAACATGCTCATCAATGGATTTCAGACCATGTTCCAGCGATTTCTACCCGCTATGACGGATCACCTCAGTGGCTTAAAAGAGGCGTCTTTTACCTGCCGTGGTTTTGTGTATTCATCATCATTCTGAATTACTTTAATGTATTCGATAGAAGGCCCACCATTAAATCAGTGCAGGATCCCAACGTAGTAGTCGTAAATCAAGATTTACGGAAGATCATTACCGATGGTAAGGCGCAGGTCTCCCCATTTGTGGAGGAGTTGCGCGCCTCAGGTCGAATCGATTTCAATGAACTCTTTCTTTCTCGTATTGGCGCAAACGTCACAGGTAGGGTCTCTGATATTTTGGCTGTCCCTGGTCAAATAGTGAAGCAGGGTGATGTTTTAGCCAAAATTACTTCGACAGAGTTAACCCAGTCTCAACTTGCTTATTTAAAAGCGAAGAGCGCTAGTCAGTTAGCAGATCAAGCAGCCAATCGTGCCAAGATTTTGTATAAAGAAGATGTGATCGCTCTTGCAGAATTGCAAAGACGTGAGGCTGAATCAAGTAGTGCTAAGGCCGAGTTTCGGGCTGCCAATGATCAATTGCGTGTTCAAGGTATGGACCAATCCAGCATCGATAAGTTGGCAAAGTCAGGTGTGATTGAGTCTATTAATAATGTTGTTGCTACTATCCCAGGCGAGATTGTTGAGCGTAAGATTAACAAAGGCCAGGTGGTTCAGCCTGCTGATGCGCTATTTACCGTTGCTGACCTGAGTACATTATGGGCTATTTCTGAAGTTCCTGAAAGCAATTCTTATTTGATTCATAAAGGTCAAAAAGCATCTTTAATCATTCCAGCACTCCGCAATCAAGAGATTGAAGGCACGGTTGCTCATGTCGATTCCATTGTTAATCCCCAAACCCGTACAGTCGTAGTGCGGATGGAATTGGCTAATAAAGAAGGGCAGATTAAGCCGGGAATGCTCGCAACGATGTTGATTGAAAGTCAGCCAATGGATAAGTTGGTTGTTCCTGTGGGCGCTGTAGTTCGGGAGGATAACCATGATCACGTTTTTGTGCGAATGGATGATGACCTCTATCGCATGGTGCCCGTTAAGCTTGGGCCTGAGGGCAAAGGTTTCCGTCCGGTGATCTCTGGCCTAAAAGAAGGTCAAGAAATTGCCATCGAAGGTGCTTACCATTTAAATACTGAGCGCAAGCGTCAGTTGAGTGGCGGATAAGCTAGATGATTGAGAGAATTGTTCGCCTATCTCTACAGCAGCGCTTGCTGGTAGTCATCATTGCGATTGCATTGATGGTAGCAGGACTGCTGGCAACAAAAAGGCTATCAGTAGACGCATTCCCCGACGTAACGAATGTCCAGGTACAAGTTGCTGCAGAAGCCCCTGGCAAATCACCAGAAGAGGTTGAGCGTTTTGTTACCATCCCGATTGAATTGGGTATGACTGGTTTGCCCGGCTTAACGGAGATGCGTTCCTTAAACCGCAATGG
>CAILON010000149.1 GCA_903835865.1 uncultured beta proteobacterium | reverse complement strand
TTTAACGAACTCATTGTGGGCGTTGCCTCTAGTCGTAGCAAGCATCCCTTCTTTACTTTCGAAGAGCGTATTGATATTGCCAAGGAAGTTTTAGGGCACTACTCCAATGTGAAGGTAGTTGGTTTTAACGGCCTCTTAAAAGACTTTGCGCGTGAACATCAGGCGCGTGTGATCGTGCGTGGGTTACGTGCGGTATCTGATTTTGAATATGAGTTTCAGATGGCTGGTATGAATCGCTACCTATTGCCGGATGTAGAGACTTTATTCCTCACACCTTCAGATCAATACCAATTTATTTCTGGTACTTTTGTTCGTGAAATTGCCTCCATGGGTGGCGATGTCAGTAAATTTGTTTTCCCATCTGTTGAAAAATGGTTAGTCAACAAGACTGCCGCGAATGAACTGAATAATAAGTCAGGTCAATAGGTAATTCATGGCTTTAATAATCACGGACGAATGCATCAACTGTGATGTGTGTGAACCCGAGTGTCCCAATGATGCGATTTATATGGGCCTCGAAATTTATGAGATTCATTCAGACAAATGCACTGAGTGTGTCGGACATTATGATGTGCCGCAATGCCGTCAGGTTTGCCCGGTAGATTGCATTCCTTTTGATCCAGCCCATACTGAAACGCCAGATCAATTAATGGCCAAATACCACTTATTGATGGCTAAGAAAAAAGCAGAAGCTGCTTAAGCCTTAGAGTGCAGCTCCAGCATGGCCGCTGCCGTATCACCCTTTAAAAAGAGCGGCAGAATCAGTAAGCCATTTTCAATGCTGGCCTCAATCAGTTTTAGTTCGGTCAATTGGGGTCTGCGTAAAACATAGTCGGCCACATCCATAGGATGACCATCACCAGCCAAGTCTCTTGGGTGACCGATGCCTAGGCGTAGGCGCCAGTATTCTGGGGTTCCTAGATGGGCATGGATGTCTTTAAGACCGTTGTGACCACCCGTGCCCCCACCTAATTTAATGCGAGCAGTGCCAGGCTTTAAATCTAACTCATCTTGAGCTACTAAAACATCCGTAGGTAAGATTTTATGAAAGCGGCACAGTGCACCCACTGCTTGACCACTTAAGTTCATATAGGTTTTCGGCTTTAAGAGAAAGAGGTCCTCGCCTTCCCATTTGGCTTTAGCCACTTTGCCATGAAAGCGTTTTTCCGCCTCAAAGCGAACCCCTAATTGTTTTGCCAAGGCGTCAACAAACCAGAAGCCAGCGTTGTGCCGATCTTCTTCATGTTCATCGCCTGGATTGCCAAGGCCAACAATTAATTTAGTCATGATGTGAGTTTAAAGATATAAACCAATTTCTACCAAAAGAAAAAGAAAAGAAAAAAGAAAGCCCGCTTGCGCGGGCCTTCTTTTGCAAAAAGTGCAGCTTAACTAAATTAAGCCTTATCTTTGTCTTTAGCAGCAGCAGCATCAGCGGCTGGGGCAGCAGCTGCAGGAGCAGCCTCTTCAACTTCAGCAGCTTTAACGCTTGGAATACGTGCGTTTGCAAGCACTGGGTTCTCTTGCTCAACATGCAATACCAAGGAAACACCTTTTGGCAATGCAATGTCTTTAGCGTGGATAGAGTGACCCACTTCAATTTTGCTCAAGTCCACTTCAATGAACTCTGGCAAGTCTGCTGGTAAGCAAGAGATTTCGAGTTCAGTAATGATGTGGCTAATAGCAGCACCTTGCAATTTCACAGCAGCTGAAATTTCAGCGTTAGCGAAGTGCAATGGAACGCGCATATGTACTTTCTCAGTCGCAGATACGCGCTGGAAGTCAATGTGCAATACCAATGGCTTAAATGGATGCATCTGGTAATCGCGCAACAACACTTTTTGTGTTTTGCCGCCGATTTCCAAATCTAGAATGGAGGAGTGAAATGCTTCCTTGCGGAGAGCATGAAACAGCGCATTGTGATCTAACTCAATAACAGCTGCTTGTTCTTTACTACCGTAAACGATTCCCGGAGTCTTACCGGAATTGCGCAGACGGCGGCTCGCACCCGTTCCCTGTACGCTTCTTTCAAAGGCTACAACTTTCATATTAAATTCCCTAGTTAAGGTTAATTTCCGTTCGCGACCAAACAGAAAAGCCTTCAATTATATCGTGGGAA
>CAILON010000148.1 GCA_903835865.1 uncultured beta proteobacterium | reverse complement strand
TGGCGAACCTTGATCAACGGCCTTCGCTATGTCCCAGAACGTGAAGCGCATTCCTGGCACTTGGGTCTGACTCGCATCGAAACTAATCGTGATCTTGTCATTGCTCACAATCGCCCGATATTCGCAAACTACATCCCTGGATTTGGGTACATGCGAAAGGGTTCAGATTTTGATTTTAAGGTTCCTGATTTTGAAGTGCTACTTGATTGCCGATTAATGACCTCGCAATCTTTTCATAAAGTTGTTAAAGATTTGCAGTCAAGTGTTCATACCCAAGCCCGGTATCGCTTGATGGGGCCGTGGGAGAAACTCGCTGGCAGATATAGCGTGAGCGATGATCCACATGAGCAACTCAGAGCTATCTATCGTTCCTGCTTTGGCGATGCACGGTTTACCTTTGAAAATCTTGCGGGCAACGAACATTTATCTGTTAATGAAATTTTATCAATGGTGAAAGTGAAAGCCACGCCATTTGTTTTCTTCACTGAAGGCAATCCCGACGAAGGTGTAATTTTCTCAGGCATGCATGCGCACATCCTCAGCACCGGTAACGGACTTGAAGGCGTTGTTGATCCGTTAGACCAAAGAACATTCATTGCCTTAGCTCCAGCTCTTAGCCGTGCTCAAAAAGTTGGCGGCAATCTTCAGGAGAACATTCAAAATGGCTGGGGATTGCGCTGGCAAGATGTAAGCCAGTTCGATTTCGGTCTGCCAATGCCAAGGCCAACAGTGCGCCAATTCTTTAGAATGGTTCTTGGATCCCTCAAGAGACTGCAAAACCCGGGAGATCTATTTCGCCTCGCACCTAAAGCGCTAAAGGTTCTTAAACTAAAGAAACGTTAAGCGACCGTATTTAGAGCAGTTGTTAGTTGGGCGACAAGCGTGCGCGTGAACGCCACAGATAAGTGCGAGTTATCCCGGTAAACATTTACCCCTGCCTTTACCGCTGGGCAAATATTTCCATCACAAATCCAATCTAACGGATCAATAAATGTCGCTCCGTACTTCAGTGCAATATCTTTAGTTGCAATACTGGCTGGGGTACGTGTCCGGGGCACATCACAATGTGCTGGATCTTTTATATGAACGCTTAAACAACTTGGTGAATTCTGTCCTGGGTAAGGCGTGTCTCCGATAACAACGACTTTGAGCCCCTCTGATTGTAATTTTGAAAGGAAGCTCGAGAATCCAGCGCTCCACGTATCCACATAAGAGGTGTATGGAGCAGCCACTTTCGCAGTTATTTGCGTGGCATCGGAGATGACCACGTAGTCAGGCTTTTGCGCAGCCAGCCGTTTCGGCAAGACTGATTGCCACTGCGAGCATTGACGGTCGATGATCCCGCCTCGTAATAAGGCAAGATCTGTCGCTGGGCACCCGCTTTTGGTGAACGTTACGAGCTTCTTATGTGATTGAGTCGCAAACTCCTCAAGTGCTGGGAACCACTGCGCTCCATGAGAATCGCCAATCAGAACAATCTTTGAAGTACTTGTCTTATCTCCGAAGATGCAAGAAGGCTTTGGTTCGGATTCTTTGAAAGATAAATGACATCCATTGGAATAGATGACCGGACTACTTAAGTCGAACTTTATTGAATTTGGTCCGCTGCTAAAAGATTGACTACTTACAGCGAAAATTGAAATAGCGACGGCACCAATAGCAAAATAGGTGGGAATCCAGCGTTTGCGAAATCCACCAATTCTGTGAAAACGTAATTCAACATACACATGTAAAAGGTGCGATAGTCCTACAGCAAGAGCGATAAGTGCCAAACGGGAAATAATTGATGGAGATGGGTCGCGGAAATTAAGAATGACGATTAGCGGCCAGTGAACTAGATATAGAGGGAAGGAAAGATCTCCAAGCCATTCTAAGAATTTGTTAGTTGATAATTTTGCATCAGCAAGGATAATCAACCCAGATGCAAAAACAGGCAACAAAGTTGTTACTCCAGGCGTCGG
>CAILON010000147.1 GCA_903835865.1 uncultured beta proteobacterium | reverse complement strand
GCCAGCTCTTCGGAGGAGGCGCTAATCATTAATGCATTGCTACTAATTTCCTGAATGGCGCCACGAAGATTATTTTGCAGTTTTTGAGCTGACTGAGCGATTTGACCAACGACGCCAGCATAATCAGAACCTTCAATAGTAGTGTTGAGACGAGACTCAGCCAAGGCGTTCAGGGATTCTTTGGTTTTATTGAGGGGGTCAATAATAGAATGCCTGAAGCGAATACCAATCAGAATGCTCAGTAAGATGGAGATAACAATAGTCACAAGCGTAGAGAGGATTGCGTAATGCTTGGCTGACTCAGCTGCTTTATAAAATAGATTAGCACTTTCTAATTTAGCATCTACAAAATCCTGCAAGTTTTTTGTGATACGGGGTTTGAAGCCCTGAAACTTTTCACCAAAATACATTGCAGTCGCAGCGGAGGGTGAACTCTTTTCAACTATAGCGACTTGCTCGATTGCAATTAAGTAAATATCAAAGTCTTCAACTAGCTCATTAAATTCAATTCTTGTTTTAGAGCGAATAATGTTGGCGTCAGCACGTTGAATGTTTTTTTGCAGGCTATTTTTTAGCTTTTCAATGTTTGCTAATGATTGCTCACGCAGTACTTGACCTTCACTTTTATTTGGAAGAGTAGAGGCAAGTAGTAAGTGGTTGAGCTCAATATCCAAAGAGGAGGCGTCAATTTGTAATTGCTTTGAGTCTTCAATTCCTTTTGAGCCTTGCTCGTAAAGCCAGTCTGCACTTTGACCCATGACATGGTAGCCATAGATCGAAATACCACCCACGATAAGGGTAAAAAATAGAATCAGACCAAAGCTCACTTGCAGCTTGGTTTTGACGGTAGACTGTCTTTCGAATTTATTTAAAAAGTTGCGAAACATTCGGTAGGGCTTCCTGTAGAAGGTTCATACGTAAGGCAGGCTATTGGATGGGGCTGATTATGCGATTATTGCCTAATATAAGCTAATATCTCGGTAGCCCTCATTCTATCCGCCCACCCAAATAAATGTCTATTACTATTAGCTTACATGGAAAATCACGACGAAATCCTCGCTGAGTTTATCCTGGAAGCTCGGGAAATCATCGATCGACTTGATGGTGATTTTGTCCGCCTAGAAGAAAACCCTGGCGATCAAGCTTTGGTGGGAAATATCTTTCGGGGATTGCACACCCTTAAAGGGAGTAGCGGCTTTTTTGCCCTGAAGCGCTTAGAGAAGCTTTCCCATGCTGGTGAGAGCTTATTAGGCAAAATTCGTGCTGGTCAGGCCGAATTAGATTTTGAGAAATCTACTCGCTTACTGGAAATGAATGACATTCTCCGAAGCATTATTGAGGGAGTAGAAGCCAATCATGCCGAGCCTCCAGGTGATGATCAAGAGCTTATTGCGGTATTGCTTGGTGCAGTGCCTTCAATTAAACAGACCGATGACATTATTTCATCTCCGGCAACAAATGAAGCGGCTGAGCAGTTGCATAAGCATGATTTACAGCCAGCCGCTGATATTCAGACGGAGTATTCAGAGCCTCCTGAGGCGGCAATAGCCAGCGCTCCCGGACAAGAGGTCGTTGTCCCAGTGAAGGTAAATCCTGAAGTTCTCGATAAGTTAATGAATATTGCTAGTGAGATGGTGCTTGCGCGTAATCGCTTGCTCCCATTCTCCCAGCAATCCACGGATAAGTTGTTTACCAGCGCAGTACGCAGCATTGACTTATTAACCTTAGAACTGCAAGAGCGCATGATGAAAATGCGAATGCAGCCGATTTACCATATTTGGGATAAGTTCCCTCGCTTAGTTAGGGATGTCTCGGCTGAATGCGGTAAGAAAGTCCGCCTTTTACAAGAAGGTTCTGAAACTGAGCTGGACCGCATATTGCTAGATAGCATACGAGATCCATTAATTCACCTCATTCGTAACAGCATTGACCACAGTATTGAAACACCTGAAGTGCGTCTAGAAAAAGGTAAGTCAGAGCTTGCGTATTTAGTGCTGCGTGCAGCCCATCAGAATGGCACTGTGATTGTTGAGGTGATTGATGATGGTGCAGGAGTTGACTTTGAGCGTGTCCGACAGCGTGCCATTTCTCGTGGCTTGATCAGCGTAGAAAAAGCGCATGCTCTCAATCATAAGGAGCTGATTGATTTGATCTTCCTGCCAGGGTTCTCTACTCGCG
>CAILON010000146.1 GCA_903835865.1 uncultured beta proteobacterium | reverse complement strand
CTTTGATGGGCCGTCTCTCACCACTCGATGGTATGGGTCCGAATGAAATTCATTTTGATCGCTTACTAACTCGAATTGAAAATCCGGATACTGGTGTATCTATACGGGAAGTGGTGTTAGCCACTAACTTCACCAGCGAAGGTGAAGCTACCGCCCATTACATTGGTGAAGTACTTAAAGCCAAAGGCATTAAAGTCACGCGGATTGCACGCGGTATTCCGGTAGGCGGGGAGTTGGAGTACGTTGATGCGGGCACATTAGCTAGGGCTCTGATGGACCGCCGCTAAATATCGATTACAGCTCTATGTGTGCAGGTTCTTTTCCAAAAAAACCTCATAAAACTAAGTAAATACAGCATATATTGATATCTAGGCCAAATCTTTGGATAATCTCAGTTATGAAACCATCTATTGCCATGAATGCCCATCGTGCTGAGATTCGCTCCATTGTTGAAGCGCATCACGCAAGTAATGCCCGCGTTTTTGGTTCGGTAGCTACTAGTACCGATATAGATGGCAGCGACTTGGATATATTGATTGATCCCAGCGCCGATACCACCTTGTTTGATATTGGTAGCATTAGATATAAATTAAAGCAATTGTTAGGTGTGCCAGTAGATGTTTTGACGCCTAATGCTTTGCCAGATCATTTTCGTAATGTAGTGATCTCTCAAGCTCTAGCAATATGAGTCGTGACCCGCAGAGACTGCAGGATTACTTAAGCCATATTCTTCTAGCAATTAAACGAATTCAAGAATATTGCAGTGATATTGATGAGCTTGGTTTTCTAAAGAGTCAATTAATTCAAGATGCAGTCATACGTAATTTTGAGGTGATTGGAGAGGCAAGTAAAAATATAGAACGATCCTTTCCTGAATATGCTGCCGCTCATCCCGAACTTCCACTAATGATTGCCTATGAAATGCGCAACGCTTTAGCTCATGGTTACTTTAAGGTTGATTTGCCAATTATTTGGAAAACCATCGAAATCAATCTCCCAGTTTTGGAAGATCAGATAGTTCAGTTAATCGAAGCAAATCCTAGCCTTGAATAAGTTGCGATGTGTGGGCGAAGCTACTACACATTTCACCCGTATTTCACGCGGTATTCCGGTAGGCGGGGAGTTGGAGTATGTTGATGCGGGCACATTGGCTCGTGCTTTGATGGATCGCCGCTGAAATGCCAATTGCAGTTCAATTGTCAGAGTCATTAGTGCGGGAGGCTAAGTCTGCTTCAGAGGGCGCAAGTAGAACCCTCTCTGAACAGATTGAGTATTGGGCACGTCTAGGCAAGGCATCCGATGAAAATCCGGATCTGCCGGTACCTATACTTCAAGATATCTTGGCAAGCCAAGCGGAAAAGAATCTGAATAAACTGAGTAAATTCCGTTTCGGATAATCTTGTTTGATGTCCTTTGTTTGCTAAGTAAGTTGTTTTCAGGGCACACCCAAATCCCAATGCGAGCAGTATCTCTCGGTGCTTGATGACCCAGATGTCATTCCCATGACATAAAGACTAGGTAAATTGCTCCTTTTTGGGGATAATTTGGGCTGCACCACCCTTGGGCTTCAATCCCAAGCAGTGTTTGCCAAGTTTTTCCTATCGGCATGTTGCTTTTGCTTTGATTGCATTGGCATCCCAATTAGAAATTGTGAATGACCCGCAAGTTTTATCTACTCCTCCTGTTGAGCATTATTTGCACTTTTCTCGGAGCAACTGCAT
>CAILON010000145.1 GCA_903835865.1 uncultured beta proteobacterium | reverse complement strand
CTTTCCCACTCTATGTAGAAACCAATCAGATTTATAACTTAGCCTGTCCAGCCTCCCCAGTGCATTACCAATACGATCCAGTGCAAACCACCAAGACTAGTGTGCATGGCGCCATCAATATGCTCGGCTTAGCCAAGAGAACTAGGGCGCGGATCTTGCAGGCCTCTACGAGTGAAGTCTATGGTGATCCAGAGGTCCATCCTCAGCCAGAAGCGTATTGGGGTAAGGTCAATCCGATTGGTATTCGCTCTTGCTACGATGAAGGCAAGCGCTGCGCTGAAACACTCTTCTTTGATTACTATCGTCAGCATCAGATCGATATCAAAATAGTGCGGATCTTTAATACCTATGGTCCTCGCATGCACCCTAATGATGGACGCGTAGTCAGTAACTTTATTGTGCAAGCCCTGCAAGGTAAAGACATCACCATTTATGGTGATGGTCAACAAACTCGAAGCTTTTGCTATGTGGACGACCTCATTGATGTGATGGTCAAAATGATGAACTCAGAAAAAGGTTTTACTGGTCCAGTCAATATTGGTAACCCAGGCGAGTTCACTATGTTGCAATTGGCTGAAGCAGTATTAAAACTCTCCGGTAGCAAATCGAAGATCATTCATCAGCCATTGCCATCAGATGATCCTAAGCAACGTCAGCCTAATATCGAGTTAGCTAAGGCAAAGCTTGGTTGGCAGCCCAAGGTCAATCTCGAAGATGGCCTGAAAGAGACCATTGCTTACTTTAAGAAAGTATTGGCCTAATTGGGTTCTGATGATCGGTTAGAGGATGGTCGCCGTATTGATCGCATTAAATCCTTTGTGCTTCGTGCGGGTAGGACAACTGCAGGCCAACAGCGGGCGATTGATGAGATTGGGCCGAAATTTTTAATCCCCTTTCAGGAAACTACGCTTGGTTTAGAGCAAGCATTTGATGGCTCTACTAAGCCTAAGATTTTGGAGATTGGTTTTGGTATGGGGGAGACCACCGCCAAGATTGCCCAATTACGCAGCCAAGATGATTTTTTAGGTATTGAGGTTCATCCACCTGGTGTTGGTGCTTTATTAAAGCTTATTGGTGAGTTAGGCTTGACCAATGTGCGCATCATTCGTCATGATGCCGTTGAGGTTCTAGAAAAGATGATTGCCCCCAACATTTTGGATGGCATTCATATTTATTTTGCTGATCCTTGGCATAAGAAACGCCATCACAAACGCCGTTTGATTCAGATGCAATTTGTAAAGCTTTTAGCCTCTCGCTTAAAGCCAGGGGGCTATTTGCATCTTGCAACGGATTGGCACAACTATGCCGAACAAATGTTCTTGGTGCTCAATGCAGAGGAAACTTTGCAAAATATTTCTCAGTCTGCTGTGCGGGTCGAAACTTTTACAACTCAAGATGTGGCTAAGCTTGATTTAAGTGGATCGAATGAATTTAAGCCCACTATCGAACAGGTGAATGCTGAGCATTTTGCTTATGTAGATAAGCCGGCATACCGGCCTCTCACGAAGTTCGAAAACCGTGGCCTCAAATTAGGACACGGCGTTTGGGATTTGATCTACAAGAAAAAGTCATAAAGCAAAACTAGGGCGGCATTCTT
>CAILON010000144.1 GCA_903835865.1 uncultured beta proteobacterium | reverse complement strand
TTATTGCAGTTTTGATATCTTTAATTGTATATTGTTGACAATCTACAGTAAAACTGATGCAATGAAGCAACCAATATTGCGGGACTGAAATGAATCGTACTGAAGAAAAGATTGGTTTAAGTGTTCAAAATAGCGCATTTGAGCTATTGCGTGAGCATTCCTTAAGTAATCTAGTTGAAAGAGAGATTGAACGTCAGATTATTTCCGGGGAGTTAACTTCTGGCGAAAAACTAACAGAGGCGGGGATAGCAAATCAGTTACGAATATCTAGAGGCCCCGTACGCGAAGCGTTGCGTTCATTGGAGCAGGCCGGTCTGGTTGTAAATGAGAAAAATCGTGGAATGTCGGTACGTCAAATCTCGCTTGATGAAGTTGGGCATATTTACGAGGTACGCGCCGCTTTGGATGGTTTAATTGGCAGGCTGGCTGCAGAGCGAATTACAAAGGCGCAATTAAAGAAACTCAAAGAGCTCATTAAGGAGATGAAAGTAGCGGCATCACAAAATAATTTTGTGGCTTACTTTCCATTAAATATAGCCTTTCATGAAAATCTTGCGTTAGCAGCCCACAATCCTGCATTGGTAATGAACTACCGCCGTGTAACGAATGAATTAACTCTATTTCGTAGAGCGACATTTGAAAAAAATGTTTCCAATATTCAAATCTCAACCAAAAATCATGAACAAATAGTGAAGGCTATTGAATCCGGTGATGTAGATTTATCAGAAAAGTTGCTCTTTGACCATGTAATGGATAGTAAAAAGCGTTTATATGAAGCGCTTAATTTAAATAGGTAAGAAGAAATGACTATGAATCAAGACTCCAAGAAGACTCAGGTAGAGGTTAATCAAAAAAAATATGCCTGGCCTACATCGCCAACAGTAGTGGTATGTATAGATGGAGGCGATCCAGCGTATTTGAAGCAATTTCTTGCGGATGGGTCAATTCCCAATATTGCAAAATTTATCAAAGAGGGTTTTAGTGTGATTGCTGACGGCACTATGCCTAGCTTTACGTGCCCAAATAATATGTCCATCATCACAGGAACGCCTGCGTCTGCACATGGCATTTCAGGAAACTACTATTTAGATACCAAGACATGGGAGCCGGTTGTCATGACTGGACCAGATTTATTGCGTGGTGACACTATTCTTTCTAGATTTGCAAAAGCGGGAGCTAAGGTTGTTTCAATTACCGCTAAAGATAAACTTAGAAAGCAACTTGGAAAGAATTTAGATTTGAGTAACGGTAGCATTTCATTTTCCTCAGAGTTTTCCGGTAGCTGCACCATGGCTGAGAATGGTATCGAGAATGTATTAGATCTAGCTGGTATGCCTCAGCCAGATATTTATTCAATGGAACTTTCTTTGTTTGTACTCAAAGCTGGCATCCAAATCTTAAAGCGTGACAGGCCTGACTTAATGTATCTATCACTAACTGATTGGGTGCAGCATAAGTTTGCACCCAATGAGGAAGGTTCTCGTATCTTCTATAAAGAATTAGATAATTGCTTTGGAGAGTTAGCTGCATTAGGGGCGACTATTGCCCTGACTGCAGACCACGGCATGAATGACAAGTCAAATCCTGCAGGGAAACCAAATGTTATCTGGCTTCAGGATATTTTGGATGCTAAGTTTGGTATTGGTGATGCGCAGGTTATATGCCCAATTACTGATGCATATGTTGGTCATCACGGCGCATTGGGTGGTTTTGTGCGTGTTTGGTGTAGAGGCAAAGCAACCCCAAAAGAAATCATTGAAGTCATTGCAGGTATAGATGGCATTGAACAGGTATTGAATAAAGATAGTGCCTGTAAGCTTTTTGAATTGCCCGCTGATCGTGAGGCAGATGTTGTTGTGATTTCAAGAGCAGATGTCTGCATAGGTTCATCTGCTGCAAATCATGACTTAAAGGGCCTAGAAGGCCATCGCCTAAGAACACATGGTGGCACTTCGGAGGCTAAGGTTCCCATCATTATCAATAAGCCAATGAATGAGGCCTATAAGTTAAAAGCCGCATCTGGAACGTTGAAAAGTTATGAAATATTTGATTACGTCTTAAATGGAGTTTAGTTAGCAGACTCCTGCGGTCAATGTTAGGAAATGCATCTTTGTTTAAAGGGTGGTAATGGACCAAACCTCGCTCCTAATCACAGCAAACCTTCTGGCCTCTTTGATTGCCGGAGGA
>CAILON010000143.1 GCA_903835865.1 uncultured beta proteobacterium | reverse complement strand
TGGCTCATCATCTGAAGAATTAAGGAATTTCTTATTCATGTTAGGTAACAATATAAAACATTTAAAATAATAACTAGTCATAAAACTGACTTAAAAGTGTCATGAGCATTACACAGTCTGAGGTTTAAATGTGTACTCATGATGCATTACAGAGCTATCTGGATTTCAGACGTACACCTAGGAACATCAGGGTGTCAGGCTGACTACCTCCTCGATTTCCTAAAACATAATGAAGCCGATAAATTTTATCTAGTTGGCGACATCATTGATGGTTGGAGACTCAAAAAATCTTTCTACTGGCCTCAATCTCATAACGACGTAGTTCAAAAGCTGCTGCGTAAGGCACGTAAGGGTTCAGAAGTGATCTATGTACCTGGAAATCACGATGAGAGTGCTAGACAGTTTTTTGGCCTTTCCTTTGGTGACGTGAAGGTTGTTGAAGAAGTTATCCACATTACGGCTGACGGCAAGAAGCTATGGGTAACCCATGGCGACTTATTTGATGGCGTAATGCAGTACGCCAAATGGTTGGCTTATGTAGGCGACACACTCTACTCATTCATTCTGTATATCAATCGCTATTTCAATATGTTGCGAGTCAAGATGGGCTTGCAATACTGGTCCCTATCTCAATACCTTAAGCATCAAGTAAAGAATGCGGTAAGTTATATCGCCGATTTTGAGCACATCATGGCCAGAGAAGCTCGTCTCAGAGGATGTGATGGCGTTGTATGTGGCCATATCCATAAAGCAGAAATTCGTGAAATTGATGGCCTTCTCTATTGCAACGATGGTGACTGGGTCGAAAGCTTGACTGCATTAGTCGAGACCCATGCCGGCGAACTAAAAATTATCCACTGGCCTTATATCAAAGGCGAACCAGTGGAAACACCCGAAATTGCTTTCCAACTTGCTATTGACTCACTTATTAAAGAGGCTGTGTTATGAAAATTATGATCATCACCGATGCATGGGATCCACAAGTAAATGGCGTTGTGAGGACCTTAAAACAAACTCGTGCGGAATTAATTGGAATGGGTCATGAGGTCGAAATGATTACGCCAAATGGCTTTAAATCAATTCCTTGCCCAACATATCCCGATATTGCCCTCTCCCTATTTCCAGGCAAAGAAGTTGCCCGCAGGATTAAAGCATTTGCTCCCGATGCAATGCATATTGCAACAGAGGGTCCATTAGGCTTATCTGCTCGCTCATATGCGGTCAGAAATAAGCTTCCATTCTCCACCGCGTATCACACTCGATTTCCAGAATATGTCAAAGCACGCACTGGAATTCCTTTGGCTATTACCTATGCATTCATACGCTGGTTTCATGGATCATCGATGGCCGTGATGGCGCCAACGATTGTCGTAAAAGACGATTTAGAAAAATACGGCCTCACAAACGTTGTCTTATGGTCTAGGGGGGTAGATCTCGATATCTTTAAGATGCAAGAATCCAAAACGTTAAATACCGCACACCCAATCTTCCTCTATGTGGGAAGAGTTGCTATTGAGAAAAATATTAATGCCTTTTTAGAAATTG
>CAILON010000142.1 GCA_903835865.1 uncultured beta proteobacterium | reverse complement strand
CGGTAATCCTCGCACATGGCATGCATGCTTTCAGGATTGATGGCCCCAGCAAGGTACTCTGCCCACCTATCCGCAGAGAATATTCCCGTACCAGCATGGCGACCCATATGATTCTTTAGCCAAAACTCTGGATTTGCACCAATCATGTTTTCCGGAATGGGTTCAGGCTGGATTAAGAAAAACCAATGCCAGTAACCTTTAGCAAATTCCATGGTGGTGTTCTCATACATGGTCAACGTTGGTGAAATATCGAGCACCATTAAGCGTAATACACTTTCAGGATAATCCGCTGCGAGGCGGTGAGAAACCCTGCCGCCACGGTCATGGCCAAGCAAGAAAAATTGATCGTATCCCAGAGACTTCATGAGGGCATGCTGATCAGCGGCCATAGATCTTTTGGAGTACGTTAAATGATCGCTCTTGCCATGCGGCTTTGAGGACTGTCCATATCCGCGAAGATCTGCAGCAACCACTGTGTAGTCATTGGCTAAAGCAGGCGCAACTTGGTGCCAAATAGCCTTTGTTTGAGGAAAGCCATGCAGCAAAAGCACTGGTGGCCCTGATCCACCAATCTGGCAGGCAATTTCAATTGCACCATCTTCCGATGGGATGCTTATTTTCTTTTGCTCAAAACCAGGAAAACTCACTGCCATTTAGAGGATCTCGAATTAATTATCTTGAAGCCGCTGACTGAATTTGGGCAACAGTGACATAACCTTTGTCATTAGAATCAATAAAGCTAAAGTGATCATAGATACGAGGCATGCAACCTTTTGCCTCCGCTTTGCTCAGCTTGCCATCATGATTTTTGTCGCAACTAGCAAAGCGATCTGCAATCTCTTTATTACGTATTGAATCGTCTGCATAAGCTGGTGTCGATACAAACAATCCAATCGCAATAAAAGGAAGGCTCTTAGCCAATAAAGACATAAATTTTATTTAGCTGAAGTTGGTGTTGGATTGGCAGAAACCTCTAAGGCAACTCGCACCGCCTTTTGTGCCATAGCAATGAAAGAGTCTACAGATCCAGAAGCTGTTCTAAAGGATTCCCCCTGAATAGTCACTACACCCATTCCAATAACCTCATTGGTTCTGCTATCAGTAATTTTATTTTCAACAACCAACGCAGGAGTCTTTGAGTTTACGCCCCCGGCATACGCTGCTGCATTCGTAGCCAATCCAATTGGAGTAAAGTTCCATGGCTTCAAATAATCATTAGAACTTTCAGCGCCAGTAATTCCGACAGAGACCCGAACTACACCAGGTCCTGGTTGAGTCACAATCTTGATATTGCCACGAGCATTCACTGACTCAATCATGGAGGCTTGTAAAGTTGCCCTTGCTTTAGCAATAGATTCGGCACTTACTTCTCTAGTGGCGGTCTGATTTAAATAAATCGGATCCAGAATTACCGAGTTATACATACCCGGATTGACGCCCTCTTTACGATAACGCCAAACACGAGTATCTGACTCAACAGTAAACAAAGGCACCAAAAGAGAATAGTTAGGCAAAAAACCAGATCTTGGCATCGGCTCGGAAGCAAGCTTTGGGGTATTGCTACAAGAAGCCAGAATGGCAACAAACGAAATGATTGCTGCATAAAGACCGATTTTTTTCATATTAAATACCATTCACAGTAATGTTCAATTTGCTACGTTAAGTAGGATTAGAGAACATCATAAGGCTGTTTGGTCGATTGCTGAACTTTGTTTGGCATATATTCATTCTGATGGGCATGGCAATACCCCGCCTGTCTTTTGATGAATTTTGGGCTTACAGTCTACTGACGTCGAAATTCTTGTGCTTTGATTCGTATTCATGATCGCGCCTGCGGAATTTAAAGGCGTACCTTTAGAAGCAACTTCTGCACTAGGGCTTGATCCATCAGTTTTAACGGGGCCTAGTCCAGCGGCTAAATAGAAGGCTTTATCTGATCCTGGACAAGGCATAAGAGCGCCGGTCTTGGGGTTAATGATAGGCCTGCATTGGGGATCAGCCTCTAAACGTGCTTCTAATTTTGCAACAGTACAAGCAGGCAAAACCACGCAGATAACTAAAGCTAAGACAGATAAGTGAATGGCTAATTTCATCAGACTATTTTATGGGCATCAAATCGAGTTGCCTGAGACTTTAATGCTATTTCTACCCCCCT
>CAILON010000141.1 GCA_903835865.1 uncultured beta proteobacterium | reverse complement strand
CCGCCTGATAAGACCCATCAGGATATTGATTAATAAGCACCCTCAGATCACTAAAGATTTCGCTAAAGTCACGCACCTCGATAGGCATACGAATGGTATCCGCCCAGGAACGAATTTCACTCGCTGGCAAATCCATCAAAACAATTGCGCAGCGCTCATCTAAGGAGTTGCCCGCGATCTCTAAAGACTTAATCAAGGCCTCTCTAAATGGCTCCTCTACTAACAGCGCGCTTAAAGTGGAAGGCAAGATAGTATTCGCTGCTCCAGTATTGAGTAAGACTTGGAACATATGCATCGGCTTGTGGGCAACCAAACCCCTAGCAAGTTCTTGCCAAATTCGTTCAGCAGATAGCGCACTTAACTCGCCTGATTGCACAATTGCTTTTAGGGCAAAGAGGGTTTCATCAGCTACTGAGAATTCCGGGAAGCGTGCGGCAAAGCGAGCAATACGTAATAAACGTAATGGATCTTCAGCAAACGCATCTGACACATGTCGAAATACTTTGGCAGCTAAATCTTCTTGCCCGTTATAAGGATCGATGATGGGGCCGATCCACTTCCCATCAGGTCCGACCTCTTGGGCCATTGCATTGATCGTTAAGTCACGGCGCTCCAGATCTTCTTCCAAGCTTACCGTTGGGTCAGCATAAAAATGAAAGCCTTTATAGCCCTTACCTGTTTTTCGCTCAGTGCGAGCAAGGGCATACTCAGCTTGGGTTTCTGGATGCAGAAACACGGGGAAATCCTTGCCAACTGGGCGAAAACCTTGGGCAACCATCTCTTCAACGCTAGAACCCACCACGACATAGTCAACGTCATTTACAGGCAGACCCATTAGGGTATCCCGAATGGCGCCGCCGACGGCATACACCTTCATTACTGCATGCCCTCTAAGCTGCGTCGACTGACCTTAAAAGTTTCTACGAGAGCATCTTGTGACCCAGTAGGCAAAATATTCGGGTTTTGCATCGATGCGATATTGTCACGCGACATCAAAGTAGGGCCTGGCAAAAACTCAAAAGCGAGCGCTTGCAAATAACCTACAAATGCTGGCACCGGAATAATTGCGCAGGAAGCGCCTACTTTACGTTTTGCCAACTCCACAATCTCTTTCATGGAGTACACAGTAGCGCCTACCAAATCATAAGACTGCCGAATAGTTTGTGGCATTGAAAGTGCCATCACAAATGCAGTCGCGACATCATCAACGCTGACAGGCTGAAATTGGGCAGTGTGATTGGCTAATGGCATTGCTGGAAACAACTTTGTTAACTTAGCGAAAAGATTAATAAATTGATCTTGTGCGCCAAAAATAACTGAGGGTCTAAAAATGGTCCAATCTAAATTACTTGCTTTGACTGCAGCCTCTCCATCGCCTTTACTACGCTGATACATCGAGGGGCCATGAGAGTCAGCGCCCAAAGCACTCATATGCAAATAACGCTTTAGTCCATGCATTTGCATAGCAGTAATAATATTTTTTGGTAAATCCACATGGGCAGCTTTAAACACTTTTCCATAAGGTTGCGCAGGTTTGTCATGTAGTGCGCCAACTAAGTTAATGACCGCACCCTGAGCTTGAATACGCGAGCATAACGCTTGCAGATCATCAAACTCATGAACATCTGCATCCTCTAGATAAACCTTTGGAAGCAAACGTAACTCACGACCAGCCACCAAATGTGCGGTCGGTATTAATACTGAATAGCCCGCTGCTTGCAATTGAGCCGCTAAAACACGACCGACAAAACCGTTGCCACCAATCAGAAGAATGTCGTATTTCATATAAGGCCCTTTAGTGATACTGAATGCTTATGGTAATTCAGTTTGAGTGGCGGTCTTAGGGGAAATTACCCCTAGGCGCTGCTTCAAGGATTGTGTTTGTCCATTCATAACTGATGAATAGTAATTAGCATTCGATAGAACATTCTTTACATAAACGCGCGTTTCTGTAAAAGGAATGGTTTCAGCAAAAATGGCACCTTCAGTAGGGCTGGTCAATTTTTCTCGCCAGAGTTTTGAGCGTGAAGGGCCTGCGTTATAGGCTGCCGACGCCAAGACCCATGAGCCATCCAAATCAATCAGAACCATATTGAGGTAATTGCTGCCTAAGGTCAAATTGGTATTGGTATCGCTTAGCTTGTCGTTGGTGTAATTTGTCATTCCAATTTTTTTAGCGACGTACTTAGCTGTATTGGGCATCACCTGCATGAGGCCAGAGGCGCCTACTGAAGAAGCAGCATTCATAATGAAGCGGGATTCTTGGCGAATGAGTCCATATGCCCAGGCCAGGTTTAAATCAATCTGTCTTGC
Organism: uncultured beta proteobacterium; assembly: GCA_903835865.1. Classification (GTDB taxonomy): domain Bacteria; phylum Pseudomonadota; class Gammaproteobacteria; order Burkholderiales; family Burkholderiaceae; genus Polynucleobacter. The sequence continues at coordinate 460 of CAILON010000141.1, read as the reverse complement.
AATTGGAGATAACTCATCCCGAAATGGGGTTGGGTAACGCAAGCTAAAGTCATGCTCTTGCTTTGTACGATCAGCCGTATTAACGACGCGATCATATAAATTGATGCGCTTGGCGTACTCTGCTGCTGCAAGCAATTGCTTATCAGTCATATTGCGAAGTTCCCAATTCCACTCGCGATTACCTTCAAAGCGTAAATTCATGGCATAGAGTCCCTCACCCCTGATGAAGCCCTTACGACTTGCCACCGCATCAATTTCTTGATCGGTTACCTTAGTTCGCGCTGGTGCATGATTGGATTTTCCAAGCTCCTCTCGGGCTAATAGGCCATAAAAGTTATATTGGTCATCAATCAACTCATAAGTTTCTTTGGCCTTTGCATCCTGACCGTCTGCCTTGAGCGCACGCCCATACCAATAGGTCCATGCGGGATCACGACTACGTACTGCTGGATTCATGCCT
>CAILON010000140.1 GCA_903835865.1 uncultured beta proteobacterium | reverse complement strand
TGATTGGTTCTGAGGACGCGCCGCCATACTCACGCATGGCCATACCCTATCTCTTGATGGGTAATATTGATGAGTCAGGTACTTATCTTCGCAAGGATGCCGGACATTTTGAAAAATTAAACATTGAGCAAGTACGTGGCAAAGCGACTGCGATTGATGTTAAGGCTAAAAAGATTGACTTAAATGGGAAGCCCATTAGTTTTGATAAGTTATTGATCGCAACGGGCTCTGTGCCTGTGCAACCCCCAATTCCCGGGATTGATTTACCTGGTGTTCACCCTTGTTGGACTTTAGAGGATGCACGCGCCATTACCAAGCTTGCTAAGCCCGGTTCGAGAGTATTGCAAATGGGTGCGGGCTTTATTGGCTGCATCATTTTGGAGGCGCTTGCTAGCAGAAAAGTCGAGCTCACTGTTGTGGAGATGGGTGATCGCATGGTTCCTCGCATGATGACTGCGATGGCAGGGGGAATGATTAAGAAATGGGTGCAAGAAAAAGGTGTGCAGGTATATACCGATACCAAGGTTGAAGAAATTACCAAATCTGGATCTGGCTTAACCGTCAAACTCTCCAATGGAACTTCCCTAGAAGTGGATCTAGTGATTTCAGCAACGGGCGTGCGCCCTAATATTGCTTATTTAAAAGCTTCTGGTCTCGATCTGAATACCGGCATTTTGGTAAATGATTTGATGCAAACCTCCCACCCTGATATTTATGCGGCTGGGGATGTCACTGAGAGTATTGATTTTTCAACGGGTGAGCGGATCGTCAATGCGATTCAACCGAATGCGGCAGAGCAGGCCAGAATTGCGGCAATCAGCATGACTGGCGGCGATGCTCAAAGCCTAGGCGCTCTACAGATCAATGTATTGGATACTTTGGGTCTTATTTCTTATTCATTTGGCTTGTGGTCAGGCGCCAAAGGTGGCGACCATGTGGAGCTAGTAGACCCAGTAAATTATAAATATCTACGTCTGGAGTTTTTAGGTGACGTCTTGGTGGGCGCAACCTGCGTGGGTAGCACTGAGCATATTGGCGTTTTGCGAGGTTTGATCCAAGGAAAGATTGCCTTGGGTGAGTGGAAAGATACTTTGATGGGTGACCCCACTAAATCGATGGACGCTTATTTGGCGGTTGGTCAAGCACAATCAGTCTGGATGAATTAAGCTTTAGGTATGCAAATTACCTTAAAGTTGTTTGCCAGTTTGGCAAGCTATCTACCACCTCATAAAAAGAATGGAATTGAAGCTGATATTGAAGTGTCTGAAGGCAGCACCATCGGTGACATGATTGAGCTTTATAAAATTCCAAGTAAGTCTGCACATCTCGTGATGGTGAACGGTGTCTATATCAAGCCAGATGAGCGCAATCAATATGTTCTGAAAGCCGACGATGCACTGGCTATTTGCCCTCCAGTGGCTGGCGGATAAGTTTTTCACGTCCCCTTCGTTCAAATGACGCAATTTGCCAGGGAGATGGGCTGCACCCCTGAAGATTTAGTGCGCTGGCTGCCGCAAGCCCTCGGTGACTTATACCCAAATTCCACTTTAGTCATTGATGGGCACATCTTGCTGAGGACGCAAAATCCACAATTGCAAATAGAGGGCAGTAGCAAGCCATCTCGAAAAATAGCCCTCCTACATATCCCAGTTCTAGATTTAAGGCTGAAGTTTGCTGAAAACTGGACTGCTATTGAGTGTGAGACAGCTTTAAAGCGATTTGATCTTTATACTCGCAGAGGTGGGGGATAGCT
>CAILON010000139.1 GCA_903835865.1 uncultured beta proteobacterium | reverse complement strand
ATGCATTTTGGCCGTATTTGCACCTACACATTATTAGGTGCGGCTGCCGCTGGGCTTGGGGTAGTTGTTTGGCAGCAAAACCTGATTCCGATTCAAAGACCTCTGTTTGCTTTGACATCCCTGATTTTGATTTTTATGGGCTTTCGCTTGCTTCGTATAGGTAAAAGTCAGGGCCTTTTAGGTGGCAAATGGCTAAGTTCTCGAATTGCTGGTCTCTGGGCTAAATACTTGGGAGGAATGGCAAGCGGCCCCTCTCGTTGGTTTAGCGGCATGCTATGGGGATTGGTGCCCTGTGGTTTGGTTTACAGCGTCTTACCGCTCGCTTTCTTGTCTGGGGATATTTGGACGGGCGCTGCACTGATGTTCGCATTTGGGCTTGGCACCTTACCCAATCTTTTACTCATCTCCAAGTTTTCTGCGGCATTGACTCAGTTTGGACAATACGTTTGGGTCCGCTACTTGGCGGTTGCCTTGTTATTTACTGCTGGTGGCTTTGGTTTGTATCGCGCATGGGTTTTGCCCGAGGCATTACTAAAAGGCGGCTTTTGTATTGCTTGAGTAAGTAGGCCCTAAGCGTGGGTTGCTACTTCAATCCCACTATAGAGGTCTGGGCAAAAACAATCCTGCGGAAGTTTTTCCAAGAAGCCGCTGCGTTCTGCCATTTCAAGCGGCTGATGATCTAGTCCGCAAATAATGAGTTTGATATTGCGGATTTTACAAAGATGGGCAAGCTCCATGATTGTGTCCATGCCAGAGGTATCCACATAGATCACATTTTTTAAGTCGAGCAGTAAAGTTTGAGTGGGTAAATTTTCTTCCATTTTTTCCAAAAGTTTGACAGCTCCAAAAAAGATTGCGCCGTAGATCCGATAGGCATCAATCCTTCCTCGAAGATTCGCCAGCTTGGAGAAATCTTTACCTTCTGCACGCTCGCAGCGGGACAGACTGGAGATACGGTAGATAAAGGTGATGAAAGCAAGCAAGAGGCCAACTTGAACTGCAACCGTGAGATCAAGAATGACCGTCAGCAGAAATACACTCAAAATGGTGATGCGATAGGGCAGGCGAAATTGCTTAAGATCTACAAACTTTTTCCATTCACCCATATTCCAGGCTACATATATCAGAATGGCGGCCAAACTGGATAAAGGAATATTTTTGGCAAGGGGCGCCGCAAATAACACAATGATCAATAAAGTAAGCGAGTGAATAATTCCGGAGAGAGGGGTGTTACCACCACTCTCAATATTAGTTACAGTGCGAGCAATGGTTCCCGTGGCTGGCATACCCCCAAAAAATGGGATGACTACGTTGGCAACGCCTTGTGCCATGAGTTCTTGGTTGGAGTCATGTCGATCATGTATCACGCCATCCGCTATGCGCGCGCAAAGAAGGGATTCAATTGCGCCTAGGAGTGCGAGTGTGAGGGCGGGGGTCACCATAAATTGAGCACTATCCCAGCTAATCGGAAACCATTCAAACTGGGGCAAGCCAGAGGGAATACCGCCGAAGCGACTACCAATCGTATCTACTGGTAAGCTAAACAGGGTAGTAACAATGGTGGCAAGAACCATGGCCACTACCGTACCTGGAATATGCCCAAGCCAGCCAAGGTGTTTCTGAGAAATCTTCCAGGCAACGAGTACGGCAAGGCTGGCGCAAGCTAGAGCTAAGGCAGTGGGGTTGACCGTATTAGCTGCAGCGTACAGAGTTTGCACTGCTTGAAAAAATTGCGCAGGCATTTTCTCAATCTGCAAGCCAAAAAAATCTTTTATTTGAGATAGGGCGATCAAAAATGCGATGCCATTTGTGAAGCCAATAATGACTGCAATTGGGATGAATCGAACTAAGGTGCCAAGGCGAAATACACCCATTAAAAATAAAAAGACACCAGACATGGCGGTCGCAAATAATAGATTGGGCACACCATAGCGCTCAACAATGCCATAGACGATGACAATGAATGCACCTGCAGGCCCACCAATTTGAACTCTGCTTCCGCCTAAAAGAGAGATAAGCCCGCCAGCAATAATTGCAGTAAAAATACCGGCTTCTGGTTTTAGTCCACTGGCAATTGCAAAGGCCATTGCCAGTGGCAATGCCACAATTCCGACTGTGAGGCCTGCAAGAACATCTTTTGTAAATAGCTTGCGGTTATAGCCCGCAAAAGAATCCAGAATTTTGGGATGAAAAAACATGAATAGAGTTTAGTCAGTCACCCAGTTTAATTAAGAGAGTCGATTACCTACCCAGTAGGCAACGCCAGCGGCTAAGGCTGTGACAGCACTACCCCAGGCGATGTCGATAAAGGCGAGGCCGGTAGGGAAGTTACGAATGACAGCTAAATTAGTTAAGTCATAAGTCATGTAGCAAAATAGACCAAATAAGGCCCCATATTGCACTGCATATAACCAAGACTGTTTTGATAGGGCGGGTGCAATCACAAAGATGCTAACCCCAAGGGCATACAAGAGATAGAAGGCTAGACCAGCAATCAGCTTGGGCTCGGTCGCCATGAGATCGCCCATTTCTTGTTGGTAGAGGTTTCTGGCAACGCCTAGCAGCCAGACCAAATCAATGGCAATTAGCGTAATAAGAAATGAAAGATAGACGCCAAAATACTTGAGCAATTAAGTTATCCCTTGAGCTTTAATACGTCAATAATAAGTATTATGATGGAAACAGTGGATGAATAGTTCAATTTAAAGGGAGTTGATATGTTTAAGCATTTATTAGTGCCAGTGGATGGCTCGGACGTAAGTAAAAAAGGCCTCAAGAAAGTGGCTCAGCTAGCGAATGCAGATAATGCTGCGGTAACTTTAGTGTATGTATCCGATCCAATGCCGCCTACGGTGTACTCCGATAGCACGATGGGTTATGGTATTTCGCAAAAAGATCATAAGAAAGCCTGCGAGGCCTATGCGCAAGATGTATTTAAAAAAGCAGCCACCACCCTTGGCGCTGGCATCAAAGCAAAAACCCTTCATATTTCTAATTCCAACTTATCAGAAGGTATTTTGGACGCAGCTAAGAAAGCCAAAGCTGATGTCATCGTAATGGCTTCACACAAACTTACTGGCATTAAAGGCATGTTGCTTGGAAGTGAGACGCACGAAGTGATCGTGCATGCAACCTTACCGGTTTTAGTGCTTGCTTAAGTTATTCTTGCTTCAATAAAAAAGGGTCCTAGGGACCCTTTTTTAATTCTTAATCGTACTTCCAAGTAGCAAGATTTCTCGGGTAAGTTGGCCACTCTCGTTATCGCGCATGGACCATAAATCCAGTTGGGTCTTTGCGCCATATGGATCAACATAAATACCATTCTTTCTTAATTCAAAATGCAGGTGTGGCCCAGTCGATCTTCCGGTTGATCCTACGTAGCCAATTTCAAAGCCTCGACGAACTTCGTTGCCTAAGGCAAGTTCTACGTTGTAGCTGCTCAAGTGGGCATAGTAGGTATGGTAATTTCCAGGATGCTCTAAAACAATGAGATTTCCAAACGCGCCATTAAAGCCGAGATGAACGACTTTACCGGTCGCTACGCTAAAAACAGGCGTACCAGTTGGCGCAGCATAATCAATTCCCATATGGGTGCGATAGCGCTGTTTAGGTGGTGCAGTCTGGGCAGTCGCGGTAGTACTACTCGGGCGCTTGCTAGAGGAAGCTCGTACGCTTCCGACGCCGCGAGAGATACGACGATAGCTGAGCGGGTTAGTCCAAAAGGATCTCTCAAGAGACTCACCGCTGCTGGTGAAAAAGCCCCCTGGTAGATCGTTGCGCTCAACCCAATAGGCGCTTGCAAAAACTTCTTTATTAGCGGGATCAATAATTTCCACAGCCCAGATTTGTGCCCACCGCTCCCGATCTCCGAAATCCACAATGATACGAACTACGCTACTGGTATTTTCGAGAGAGTTATTGTCTTCAGGATAAATTTGTTTAATGATGGAGTTGAGTTCCCATACTAATTCCATGGGTAATGTATCACCCACCTTGGTAGGGTCGTATAAAACTTCCCGGAGCGGGAGGAGAATCTCTGAAAGATTTTTAGATTCATTTCTTAAGTAATCCTGCTGTACTAAGAATCCACCAAAGGCTGATGGTGTAAATGTCCACACTTCGGTTCTGGCATCCTGAATGGGCCCATTCATAATGCTCAGGGAATCAAAGCGATTACGACTACCAAAAGCTACTGCATAGGGAATGCATTCGCCACGCATTCGATCAAAGAAGGATTTAGTTTGGGTCTTGAAGAACTCAGAAAGGGCGCGATTATCAATCCCGATATTTGCTGGGAGGCTATCTTCATTCAAACTTCTTCTGATGCAGCCTTGACTAACGCGATAGTCCAGATTACCTGCGCTATCCAGAACGAGCTCATCCGGATCTTTGCGCTGGAATAGAGCGGGATTAAGGCTATTCGACTTACTGCCGTTATTAGAGGCATTGTCTTTAAAGCTACGTTGACCTGAGCTTTGAATAATGACTTTTTGAGTCGCCGAAGATGCCTTTTGACTTTGTTTGGTTTGTGCCTGCGCCCCAGGGGCTAGCAGCAACGTTAGACCTGCAAGAGTGCAGCAAGATAGAGAGAGCACCCAATGAGAAGCCCCGGTGCCTTGAGATACTTTTTTATTCACAGCGTCATTATCTAATAATGCGGGACTAAGGTCTGATATTTTTGTTGTGGTGCAGCAAATACCGCTCTCTGAATGTGTAATAGCCAAAAATGACATTCCTTTTCCTGGTGGCGAATGGTGACCCCCTCTCAAAAAGTAAATAATCGATACAATATTTTTTTGTTTAAGGAGTTCAGATGCCCATTATTGAGTCAGTGCAAGTTGCATCGGTAGCAGTACCTTTAGATAAGGTGACTTCATTTTCAACTCGTACCGTATCAGAGCGACACTACTGCATAGTCAAAGTGCGGGGTAAAGATGGCAATGAGGGCATAGGTTTTTGTTATGTTGGCAGCGCTGGGGGTGATATTGCCAAAATCGCTATTGAGCAGATATTGGCACCCAAGCTGATTGGTCAGAATAGCCATCGTAGTGAAGGACTGTGGATGGAGATGTATAACGAATCCATCTTGCAAGGACGTGCGGGCGTGGTGATGAGGGCTATATCTATTTTGGATACAGCCTTATGGGATTTAAATGCACGCTCAGTAGGTTTACCACTGCACCACTATCTTGGTGCGGTAGTGGATGATCATGTTCCAGCATATGCCAGTGGTGGCTACTATCTTGATGGAAAGACGCCTGCAAAGCTGGGTAAAGAAATGGAGTCCTACGTTAAGCAGGGCTTTAAGGCCGTCAAAATGAAGGTGGGGCGCTTATCGCCTTCAGAAGAAGAGGCGAGAGTGAAGGCGGCTCGTAAAGCTATTGGTGAGGATATTTTATTGATGCTAGATGCGAACAATGCCTGGCGTGATTTGCCTACTGCCTTGGAATATATCCGACGCTTTGAGGCATACAACCCTTATTGGATAGAAGAGCCTTTCTCACCGGATGCGATTGATTTACATGCAGCGCTAGCGCGTCAAACCAGTATCAATGTTGCTACTGGTGAAATGGAAGCTGGACGCTGGCGTTTTAGAGAATTGATTGATACCGGCGGCGCAGCCATTTTGCAATCTGACGCAGCAGTATGTGGTGGCATTACCGAATGGCGTCGCATCGCTGCATACGCAGATTTAAAAGGGGTGACTGTATGTCCGCACTGGATGCACGATCTACATGCACCACTTGTAGCAGCAACACCCAATGCACGTTTTGTAGAGTTCTTCTTAGATGACCAGGTCCTCAATTTCCGTAGACTGATTAATAAGCAACTTACTTTTAAGAACGGTGACTTAATCTTGCACCAAACACCAGGTCTTGGCTTTGAATTCGATGAGGCTGAAATTAAAAAGTATGCCGGTAAAGCAGCTTGGACAAAAGTGAGCTAGGGCAATGCTTGGCTAACGTTTTAGATTAAACAATAAAGCCCGCATCTGCGGGCTTTATTGTTATTAAGGTTAGATCAAGTGGGGGATCGTGGATTTAGTTTGAAGTGGGTGATGGTTTGTGTCACCAGAACCAAACCAAAACCTATGAAGCCAACGAGGTCTGCTTCAGTAGATGGGTAGGCTAGTGCAACCCCAGAAATCACCATGAGAACGCGTTCGAAGACCTTGGTTTTCTCAATAAACCAACCTTGAAGACCGCCTGCCAAACAGATGATTCCAATGACTGCTGTAAAGGAGATCCAGGCAATCTGCATCCAATCTGCCTGCTCAAGCGCATTGGTTGAGCCCATCAACAATAGGCTGACGCCTGATTTGTCGAGCACGAACATGAATGGCACCAGAATAGCTGGCGCAACATACTTCCACGTTTGTAATGTCGTTTTATAAGGATTACCTTTACAAATCGCCGCAGCAGCAAATGGCGAGAGGGCGGTAGGGGGCGAGACTTCTGAAAGTACTGCGTAATAGAAGATAAACATATGGGCTGCGAATGCAGGAACACCTAAGTTGATTAGGGCTGGGGCTGCAATCACTGCGCAAATAATGTAAGAGGCTGTTACAGGGACTGCAAGACCTACAACCCAGACGATCAATGCAGTAAAGATGGCAGTGAGTAATAAAGATCCGCCTGCATACTGAATCACGATGGAGCTAAATTTAAGACCCAGGCCGGTAAGTGTCACGGTTCCCACAATTAGGCCTGCGCCGGCACAGGTTGCGGCAATCGCCAACACGCCAGTTGAGCCAGAGGCTAAAGCTTTGGTGAGGTTAGAGTTATAGAGGCCAGAAAGAATGGGCTCTTTACCTTTAAACCAAGCCCAAGGAATGATGGCCGTATCTTCGCGCAACATACTTGAAAAGGCCGAAACTACAGTGGCCCAGAATACGGACATCACTGGCGAAAAGCCGAACATCATAAATACCACGATCGAGATGAGCGAGAAGAAATGAAACCAATATTTTTTGGTTAATTGCCAGGCGCTCTCTGCCGATTCAAAATGAATATGTTTCATCCCATATTTACGAACATCAATCTCCACCATGACAAACAAACCAAGATAGAAAAGAATGGTTGGGATGGTTGCCATCAGCAAAACATCCAAATAGGAAATTTTGAGAAAGTCAGCAATCAAGAATGCGGCAGCGCCTAGTACAGGAGGCGAGATGATGGCGCCTAGACCGCCTGCAGCTAAAAGACCACCAGCGGCATTTCTTTCGTAACCCACTTTCTCTAGCATTGGCGCAGCTACAGAGCCTACAGTGACCGTTGTGGCTACACCAGAACCGGATGGGCCGCCCATGAGAAATGAAGACAATACAATCGTTCTGCCAACTCCAGAAGATTTTCCACCCATCGCTGCAAAAGAGAAGTCGATAAAGAATTTTCCAGCGCCGGTAAATTGCAGGAAGGCGCCAAAGATGGTGAACAGAATAATGAGGGTCGCAGAAACGTCTACAGCGGTACCGTAGATGCCCTCAAGCGTCATATACATATATCCGACTAAACGATCTAGGTCATATCCTTTGTGAGTCCAAGGAGCGGGTAGGTAGTTTCCAAATAATGCATAGAGTAAGAAGAGGACGGTAACAGTAACAAGCACCATGCCGTTGGTTCTTCTAACGCTCTCCAAAATTAGCAGGATCAGTCCAATGCCAACCAAGACATCCGTTGGATTGGGCGCGGTATTGCGATCAGAAAAATCATCGCCTCCACTCAGGATGTAATAAGCGATGGCGACCGATCCAATAGCAAAGACTACGTCCCATAACATTAATCGGTTTTTAAAACGTGCAGCAATGGGAAAGCTTAAGAACACTAAGAAAAGAACAAGCCCAACGTGGATGACCCGAAGCTGGTGAGTAGGAACGATAGAGTAAGCAGCATATAAGTGAAACAAAGACATGCCAACTGCTACCAGGGTGATGAACTTTGCCAGTAGACCCTTATAGTCATTTGAATCCCCTTCCTCCTGCTTAATGAAGGCGTCTAGCTTCTCCTGAGTTTCGTTATCTATTATGTTTTGGTTCATGTCCCAACCTATTTATATTTATGACAGCAGCAATGCAAAAGGGGTGAGTTTGACTCACCCCTTGGTTTGGTGCAACTTAGTTAAGTTTAATATTCTTCTCTTTGAAGTACTTCAGGGCGCCAGGATGATAAGCAACTGGCGTTGCATTAGATTTTTGGCTTTCTAATTTGATATTGATGAACTCAGCATGTGAGCGGACCAAATCAAGTTGATTATCAAAAATAGCCTTGACGATTTTGTATGCTTCTGCATCAGACATGGATGAGTTGACAACTAGCAGATTTGCAACTGCTGCAACTTTGTTGTCTTTCGCCATGCCGCTATAGGTCGCCTTTGGAATCACTGTTGGAAAGTAAAGGTTGCCATATTTTTTATTCATGGCAGGCACTTCATCATTGGTATCTACCATCACGATTTTCATACCAGGACTGTTTGCAAGATCAGTAACTGCTGCAGTTGGCAAACCACCTACCCAGAAGAAAGCATCAATCTTGCGATCCTTTACGGCATTGACGGACTCTGCAACGCTTAAGCGCTCACGTTTAACATCTTTGTCCTTATCTAGGCCTGCAGCCTCTAGCAAGCGGAATGCCATAACTTCAGTGGCACTTCCTGGTGCGCCCGTGCTAATACGTTTGCCTTTTAAATCCTTCATCGATTTAATGCCGGTTGATTCTACGGTGGCGACGTGCATTAGGTTTGGATAAAGTATCAGCAAGGTGCGCAAATCTACTGGCTTATCTTTAAATTTATCGTCACCAACCGATGCATCTTTAGCAGCATCAGCCATTGAGAAAGCAACATACGGTTTGCCGGTACCTATTAACTTTAAGTTGTCTACAGAACCGCCAGTGACTTCAGCTGTAGCTGACATTCCCGGTACTTTGCTAGATAGCATGGCAGCAAGACCACCACCCATTGGGTAATAGACCCCGCCTGTTCCACCGGTTGCAATGGAAATATTTTGAGCCTGTGCACCCACCCAGAAAAAGCTGAGTGAGAGCGCAATGATTTTAAGTAGTTTCATTTTTGTCTCCTGTGTTTTTAATTAAAGACCTGGCATAGAAAAATTGGCTTTTTGTAATTCGCTTAAGAGCTTTGCTTGTTGCTCTGCAGTTAACTGCATGAGTGGCGGACGAACTCTCAACCATTCAGGATCTTTACTGTAATGTGCAACAGCAGTTTTCATACCAGCAATCATATGGTATTGCGCAAAAATGGCGCGTAGTTTATCCATTTCCGCTTGACGCTCATCCGCATTCGACTCTCTCCAATGGGCGGCTAGATCAGCTAGCGCTTTTGGATTGACGTTCGCTGTAGCGGAAATGCAGCCAACGCCACCTGCACGTAAGGTACGCATGAGGAATACTTCACTGCCGGCATACACGCGAAAGCCTGAAGGCGCTAGCAATTTAATAACAGACTCTGTGTAAGCCCAGTCACCAGAACTATCTTTCATGCCAACTACTGTCTTTGGATATTCCTTGGCTAAGCGTTCAAGTAGTGACAGGCTTAAATTGATTTTGGTTACGGGAGGAATGTTGTAGATATAAATTTGTAACGCTGCACTGCCAACCTTTTGAATGACCTCTGAGAAGTAAGCAAACAGACCATCATCAGTTACGTCTTTGTAGTAGAAAGGGGGCAGCATGAGAACACCTGCACACTTATGGGCTACTGCGTGACGTGTCATAGTCACAGTCGCGTCGATTGAGGTGGCGCCTGTCCCAGGCATCATATGTTCTGGGTTTAAACCACCTTCAACTAGAGCAGTCAAAGTGCTCATCTTTTGTGGGGCAGACATGGAATTGGCTTCGGAGTTGGTGCCAAAGATCGCTTGACCAACGCCATTAGCTTCTAACCATTGGCATTGCTTTAGCAGTTTCTGCACATCGGGACTGCCGTCTGCTTTGAACGGTGTTAGTACGGGCGATAACACCGCTGGCAATGTCGATGGATGTAAGGTGATGGTCATACTTGCTCCGATTTAATTTTTAACTTCTGTAAGAAGTGACTGTTGGTTAAAAAAGGCTTCTAAATTATCTACTGCTAAATTAGTCATTGCTATCCGCGTTTCAGTGGTAGCACTACCAATATGGGGTGTTAAAAGAACATTATCTTGATTTAAGAAGGCGGCGTTGAGATTAGGTTCATTTTCAAAGACATCTAAAGCTGCGCCAGCAATCTTGTTATGTTGCAGTGCATATAAAAGAGCAGTTTCATCCACAACGCTGCCACGTGCAATATTGATTAAGTATCCATTGGGCCCAAGAGCCTCCAATACCTCTGCATTGATCATTTTCTCTGTATCGGGTGTTGCTGGGCAGGCTAGAAGCAGCACATCGCAAGCCCTTGCTAAATCTTTGATGTTTTTAAAATAGGTATAAGGCAAATCTTTTGGGTTTGGCCCGCAATAGGCAATCTCAACTTTAAAAGGCAGAAGTCGATCTGCTAAGTCTTGGCCAATTCGTCCCATACCAGCAATCCCAACACGCTTGCCCGCGAGGGTGGTGGTGAGCTTAAACAAACCCTTTGACCACTCAGTGCTTTTAACGAAGTCCTGGGCCTCTGGAATGCGCCGAAGCAGCCCTAATAGCATGCCAATGGCTAATTCACATACCGCATCGTTAAGGACTCCTGGAGTATTGCTTGCTTTGATGCCACGTTCTTTGAGATAGCCCAGGGGGAGATTGTCATATCCAACACCACAGGTCGCCACCATGCGGACCTTGGGCAACTGTTTAACCAAGGCTTCAGGCAATTTGGTGTTTGACCGAATCAAGATAGCCTCAAAGTTTCCTGCAGGTACAGCGGCAGCAGGATCTAGATGGTGCGTTGGCTTAAAGCGCCGATCAATTTCTGCCTGCATAATTTCAGGGAAATAACCGACCTGTAGCACCGAATTGACGGGGATCATGTCTCACTAACTTTTTTATTGGAATAATGCTTCCATTGTAAGAGGATTTCCCGTTAAAAGTCCGCACCCCTTTAGGAGAATGTCATGTTGTTTACCCCAGCCGAAACCAAAGTAGTAATTGTTGGAGGTGGCACGATGGGTGCAGACGTTGCAGCCGTATGTGCGCGCGGCGGTTGTGCCGTTCAAGTAGTGGAGCCTACTACTGAGCGGCGCGCTCTTTTGCCTGATTACTTTGCAAATACCCTGACCGAGCTCGGCTATGAAAATCGCATTCACCTATTGAGTGTTGCCCGAACTCTTGAAGAAGTGGATTGGTCGGATGTAGACCTGGTGATTGAATGTGTACCAGAGCGTCTTGATATCAAACAAGAATTATTTGCAAAGCTCGAGCAATATGCAAAACCAGAAGCAGTTTTGGCGAGTAACAGTACAAGCTTCCCGATTAGCCAAATTGCGAGCGGCCTAAAAACAGCCGCCCGAATGATTGGTCTTCATTTTTTTATGCCAGCCCATTTAATTCCCTGTGTGGAAGTTGTTTATGGAGAAAAAACATCACCGATGGTTGCCGAAAGCCTCACTAGATTAATGACCGAATGTGGCATGGTGCCAGTAACCGTCAAAAAAGATTTGCCAGGCTTTTTGGCAAACCGCTTGCAACATGCTTTATCAAGAGAAGCCTTTGCTATGGTCGATGCTGGCATTTGCACTCCAGAAGATATTGATAAAGCCGTTCGATTCGGATTTGGCTTCCGATATATTGCCGCGGGTCCTGCGATGCAGCGCGATCATGCCGGCCTTGAAATCCATGCCGCAGGGGGCGCCACAATTTACCCATCTTTAAACAATTCCCCAACGATTGCCAAGTGCTTAAGTGAGCGGGTTGCTAGTGGGAAGTTTGGCATGAAAACAGGGGAAGGATTCTATCCTTGGACCGCAGAAACAATTAAGGTGGAACGTAAACGCTATCAAGACGCTTTGCGGGACGGCTTAAAAATTATTCAGAAAGATCTTCCGAAGATTAAATAACTCTAGGGTTTTAAGAAATATCTTTCAGGTGTAATTTACTCAGGTGGGGCGCGAGTCGATAGGTCAAGATAACAACGGCAATCGTTGCAGCCCCGCCAAAGACAATCGAGGGCACTAAGCCCATGATGCTTGCAGCAATGCCTGATTCGAGTGCGCCTAATTCATTAGAAGATCCTATGAAAATACCGTTGATGGCGCTAATTCTGCCGCGCATATGATCTGGCGTAGTCAATTGCATGACGCTACCCCGAATCACAACCGAGATAGAGTCGCAGCATCCAGAGATAAATAAGAAAAAGGCACACAACCAAAGATTGCTTGAAATACCAAAGGCAATGATGGCAAGACCAAATCCCGCCACCGATAGGAGAAGGTGCTTCCCTGAATCAGTGAGTAAAGGACGTCTTGCAAGATAAATACCTGTGAGTACAGCCCCAGCCGCTGGGGCGGCTCGTAAGATACCAAGCGTTTCTGGTCCTGCATTCAGCACCTCTTTGACAAAGGCGGGGAGGATAGAAACTGCGCCACCAAAAAGTACTGCAAACATATCGAGCGCCATGACGCTCAAAATTAGTTCATGTTTTCTGACGTAATGAAACCCTTCCAGAAAGCTCTTTAAAAAATGCTTGGATAAGGCGCTGCTCTTTTCTTGAGCAACCTTAATAAAGGTAATGCCGTAAAGACCAAAGGCTCCACAGAATGCTGCAAATAAATAAGTCCACTCGAGGCCTGCAAATCCAATCATCAGTCCGCCCAGCCCCGGTCCTGCTACTACACAGATCTGAAAGGCTGATGAGGCGTACGCGGTGTAGCGTGGAAGTTGATCTCTGGGAATAATTTGACCAAACAATGCCTGATAAGAGGGGCGCAATAAGGCACGGCCGACGCCGATAAAAGCCACTGCGCTATAAATCAGCGGCACAGGTGGTGTGAGATATCCCATGGCAACCGCTGCAAGAAATAAGCCCACCATCATGTGGATGATGCAGGCTAAAGCTGCAATTTTTTTTCTGGAGTAGTGATCTACCGCATGCCCTGAATACAAGGCAAGCGTAAAGTAGGGAATAAGCTCGGCAAGACCAATTAAGCCGAGAGAGACAACGCTATTGGTGATTTCGTATAGATGCCAGCCTACCGCTACCATCGTGATTTGATAGCTGAGTGTTGCGCCAATGCGGTAGAGCAGTAGGGTTCTAAAGGCTTTGCTGGTGTTCATAAATTTTGCTTAGTTTAAGACAAATCGTGCTTTATCCTTATGGAATGAAGAAAATCATTCGCGTCTGGGACCTGCCAATTCGGGTATTTCATTGGCTATTGGTCCTTTGTATCGTTGGCAGCTTAGTGAGCGCCAACCTAGGTGGCTATGCAATTGAATGGCATGCCTATTTTGGTTACAGCGTTTTAGTCTTATTAATTTTCCGCATTGTTTGGGGTTTTATAGGATCTACTCATGCGCGCTTTTCTACCTTCTTTCCTTCAAAGGCAGGGATCCTCAATTACCTAAGCGGAAAGTCTCCTCGAGTATTGGGACACAACCCACTGGGGGCCGTCTCTGTTTTTGCTTTGCTGTTTGTTTTATGTGTTCAGGTATTTACTGGTTTATTTGTGGATGATGAGGTGACCTTTCAGGGTCCATTAGCAAAATATATCCCCAACTTTTTGGTTTCATTCTTCTCAGAAATTCATGAGGCAAATCAGGTGTTGATTTACACCTTAATTACCATTCATATTGCAGCCATTCTGTACTACAAAAAGTTTAAGGGTGAAGATCTCATTAAGCCAATGTTAAGTGGCGATAAAGAAATTGACCCAAGTGAAGAAGCGAGTTATTCGCCAGCTGACTTGGGTCGACCATCTAAGGATGGCTTTATTCAGCGCACGCTTGCGTTAATTCTTTTAAGCGTGATCGCAGTAGGAGTGGGTTACTTGATTACTTCTTCTTGAAATCGTCGTGACAGCCTTTGCAGGTTTGTCCTGCGGCAGCAAAAGTTTTCTTAATGTTTTCAAGATCACCTGATTGAGCGGCAGTATTTAAATTGGCTACTGCGAGCTGCATCTTTTCGGCTGCTGCTTTGAACTTTGCGTTTTCTGACCAAATTTCTGGCTGCGCCTTACCACCTTCAGTGCCCGGACCAAATGCTTGCCATGGCAGTGTTGAGAGGGTCGCAACAAGCGCCGCGTTCTTAGCAACTTCTTCTTTGTTGTAAGGGGCTTCACCTTTTACAACAGCACTAATTTTCCCAAAAGAATGCGACATTACGGTATATACACTTTGGCGATATTTAATGGCGTCTTCTGATTTTTGGAATTGAGCAAATGCGAAACCTGTTCCAACCGCTAATACTGTAGCGGTAGCAGCAAGAATAATTTTTTGTAGTTTCATAGTTGACCTCTATTTATTGAGCGGTTGAGAAAGGGTAAATCCAACTGATAATGAGCATACCCCAGAATGATGTCTTTTGCTCTTGCACCAAACTAGAGAATCATTTGCAAAGGTAGCGTAATGAGGTAGAGAAGCCATTTAAAAAATGCCATGAGCGGCTCCATCCAAAGGCTGCCGATAATTCCTGTAAATACAAGAGCGAGCACAATGAAAAATCCCCATGGCTCGAGTTTTCCTAAAGCAATAGACTGGCGCGCCGGAAGCAGGCTTGACAAGATACGTCCACCATCTAAGGGCGGCAGCGGAAAGAGATTAAAGACAAGTAGGCCAAGATTCCAGGTGATGCCGGCTTGTGCCATGGAAACCAAAAACTTTTCGTCCACCCCAAAACCAAGTAGGCAGATGAGTAATATTGCCCAGATAATTGCCTGGATAAAGTTTGAACCCGGTCCGGCTAAGGCAACCCAAATAGAGTCAATTCTGGGGTTTCTGAGGCGCCCAAAGTTGACGGGAACCGGCTTGGCATAGCCCACTAAAAATGGTGATCCGGTGAGAAGCAGGGCCAAGGGGATCAAAATAGTGCCTACTGGGTCTATATGTTTGGCAGGGTTCAGGGTGACACGGCCGAGCATATAGGCAGTGTTATCCCCAAACTTACGTGCGACATATCCATGAGCCGCCTCATGGATAGTGATGGCGAAAATCAAGGGAATAGCATTAATTGCAACGGCTTGGATAGAATAGTCAGTAATCATGGCAATATGATATCCATAGGAGCAAAAATTGACTGACGATAAAAAACCCGACCCAAAGAACCCAGCTAAGCCTGTAGTTGCTAAGCCGCCAGCACGTCCTCCAGTCCCCAAGGGACCATCTGGCCCAGCCGGACGGCCTCAGGCAGGCTTTGGCGGCGGAAAAGGCATGATGCGCAAGGCCGGCCGCGGTCGATAGTGGATAATTACCCTATTAATTAATGTGTTTAAAGAGGATTGAGTATGAACGAATGGCACAACGAACCTAAAGAAGAAATCAATAAAAAGATCATTACTTTGATCGTCATGTTGGCCGCAGCTACTAGCTTGGCTATTTTGTTTGCTTTGGTGGCAGCTCATACTGGTTACGTATTCGGTTAATTTGAATTCATGACTAGCCATCGCCAACCTGCTGTATTTGCTGGCCATGGCAGTCCAATGTATGCCTTAGAGCCCAATCGCTATACCGCGGCATGGGCTGAGCTAGGTAAATCATTAAAACGCCCAGATGCAGTGCTAGTCATCTCGGCACATTGGGTAACCCGTGGAGTATGGGTTACTGCAATGACCAAACCTAAAACGATTCACGACTTTGGCGGATTTCCGCAAGCGCTTTTTGATATTCAATATCCAGCGCCTGGCAGTCCTGCGCTAGCTGATCGCGTTACTGAGTTGTTAAATGTTCCAGTGGTTCTTGAAGAGAATGAATGGGGCATCGATCATGGTGCTTGGTCGGTTTTGAAATATCTCTACCCTGATGCTGATGTTCCGATCGTGCAACTGAGTCTAGATGGTTCAAAGTCTGCTCGAGAGCATTACGAGTTAGCCAAGTTACTACGCCCATTGCGTGATGAAAATATTTTGATTCTTGCTAGCGGTAATGTAGTGCATAACCTGCGCACGATTGATTGGCATGACAATGTAGAGCCTGCTCATTGGGCTAAAGACTTCAATGCATTTTTTAGTTCAGAGATGCTTGCCAATCATCATGAGTCTCTCATCAATTGGGATGCTTATGGTGATGCTGCTCACTTATCAATTCCAACACCAGAACACTACTGGCCAGCTTTATATACCCTGGCACTCCAAGAGGAAGATGAGCGAGCCAAGATTTATATTGATGGCATAGAGATGAGCTCCATTGGCATGCTCGGTTTTTCAATTCAATAGAGCGCTCAATATGTGGCTATCCTTTCTAGCGATATTTTGTGGTGCGGGGCTTGGCGCTTTATTACGGGCCGGCTTTAATTTTCTCACTGTAGGTGCTGCCTCAGTCGTTCCGCTTGGAACGCTTTTGTCCAATATGGTTGGAGGCTATCTAGTGGGAATTGCCGTTGCTTTCTTTGGCAGCAACCCCAGTCTATCTCCAGAGTGGAAGTTATTTGTGATCACTGGTTTTTTAGGGGGCCTCACTACCTTCTCTAGCTTTTCGGCCGAAGTGGTGAGCTTCATGCAACGTGGAGAATTCACGTGGGCACTAGGAACTGCGCTCTTACATCTCGTTGGATCTTTGGTGCTGACTTTCTTGGGTATCTTGACCTATCAAGCCCTGAAATAAAAAACGGGAATCCCCGTTAGAGTCTTCCCGCTCTTGAACTAAAACTAATTACTCTGGTTTGATCTTTGCAATGCGCACTACTGCGCCCCACTTGATCGATTCTGAGCGAATCAGGTTAGCAAAATCTGCAGGCGTACCGCCACCAATTTCATTTCCCTGGGAGAGCATGAGTTCACGTAGTTGTGGATCCTTTAATGCTTCGTTAGCAGCTGCATTGAGCTTATCAATAACTGCCTTTGGAGTTCCCTTAGGAGCAATCAAACCTTGCCAATTAAGTACCTCAACCTTTGGGTAGCCGAGCTCAGTAAAGCTGGGTACGTTAGGCAGCAGTGGTGAACGCTTCTTGCTTGTGATTGCGATTGGTCGAAGCTTATCGGCCTTAATACTAGGCATCGCTGAATACATTTGATCAAACATCATGGTGACATTGCCTGCCATTAAATCGGTCAGGCCAGCTGAGCCGCTCTTATACGGTACGTGAATCATATCAATACCAGCACTTTGCTTAAAGATTTCTGCTGAGAGTTGATGGCTACCGCCAATGCCCCCAGAAGAAAATGTTAATACCCCGGGCTTAGCCTTTGCGGCACTGACGATATCTTGCAGATTCTTGTATGGCGAATTTGGATTGACAACGAGTACTAATGGACCCTTTTCAATCAGCACGATTGGGGTTACATCATTTTCAGGATCGTAACGAAGATTAGTAAATAGAGTCTTGTTGACGGCCATCGGAGCAAAGTTCCCCATGCCAATGGTGTATCCATCTGGTGCTGCACGAGAAATCATTTCGGTGCCGATATTACCGCCTGCGCCCGGCTTGTTATCCACAATGATGGGTTGCTTGAGGATCACACTCATTTTTTGCGCCATCTGTCGACTGCGTGAGTCAGCACCACCACCAGCAGCATAGGGAACAATAAAGTTAATGGGCTTATTAGGATAGCTATCTTGAGCCTGTGCCGCGCTATGGAAGATGCTCAAGATGCCTAGTGCGAGCAGAGCGGGTGCAAATGATTTGGTGAGTTTCATAAGTGATCCAATTTAGATAAAGCCAAATAAGCCTAAAACAGCGCCCAATGCAATGAAGTATAAGGGGTGCCAGCGTGTGAATAATGTAAAAGCAATTGTCGCCAGGGTCAAGGCATAAGCAGCGACTCCATGATTAATTTGTAAGGCAATTTCCCAAGCGGAGGACAGAACTAGGCCGATTGCCAGAGCTGCAGCTGCATATTGGATGGATTGCTTTTTATGGGGATCTTTAATGCCTAGAATGAAGCGCTGCAAGTAATAAATCAAAATAGATGAGGGCCAAGCAATTGCAAAGGTGGCTACAAAGGCCCCTATTACTCCATAAATGTGCCAGCCCAATAAAGTGACTGTCATAAAGTTTGGGCCAGGCGCTGCTTGCGCTATCGCAAAGTAATCTGAAAACGTTTGTAGGTCGATCCAATGTTCTTGATTGACTGCGAGATTGAGAAGTACAGGTAGGAGGGCACTAACCCCACCAAAAGCAACGAGCGAGAAAGCGGAAAGCTTTAGAAATAGGCTGAGGAGGATGCTCATACTTTATGTGCTTTGTTCCAGGCCAAAAAAAGTGCTAGAGGTGATGCAATCAAGACTACCCAACCTAAACCAAGATGAAAGTAGCTTGCACACAAAATAGTCACAATCACCACTAAAAGCATTGCTGGGTACTGAAATTCATCGCGAAGCATTTTGAGGCCAGTTGAGGCAATTAAACCAACGCCTACAGCGGAGATGCCGCGCAACACCCCTTTAACTGACTCTAAATAACTGTAATGATCATATAAAACAGCCAATACCAAGACCAGCAATACTGGACCTATTGTTAACCCCAATATTGAGGCTATTGCGCCTTTTGCACCAGCAAAGCGGGAGCCAACGCACACTGCCAAGTTCATGATGTTGGGTCCTGGAACGATTTGGCAGATACCTAAGATTGCGCTAAATTCTTCTGAGCTCAGAATTTTGTCGCGCTCAACCAAGGTACGTCTTGCCCATGGCAACACTCCGCCAAAACCAGACATACCAATTTTGCTAAAGCTGATAAAGAGCTGTAGGGGGGTTAGCTGAGTCAAGATGGGATGATGCTTTTCTTATTGGGGCTTAAAAGGATGTGGAATAGGCCTATTTTCTAGCCATGCTTCAAGGCTCTCAGTAATGCCTTTAGAGAATATTTCAAAAATAGGCTCAGCAATAAATCCTAGGTGTGGTGTCACTAGTAAATGGGGTGTATTGCGTAGCGGATCATTTGCGGGGAGTGGCTCAACATCAAATACGTCTACCGCTGCTTGTCCTGGCCGTCCAACCTTTAATGCTATTTGAAGATCCGCCATATTAATCAGGGCTGATCGTGAGGTGTTTACCAAAATTGAATCTGGTCGCATGAGCGCAAGTTGTTCGGCGGAGATCAGGCCCTTGGTGCCAGGCCCGGCAACCAAGTGCATTGTGATGATCTTAGAAGTTTTAAGTAATTCTTCTAGGCTGACGGATTTGGCATTTTCTGCTGCAGCACGTTCAGGCGTCATGCGCGGACTCCAGGTAACTACTTCCATACCAAATGCTGCGCCAACGCGTGCAACACGACTGCCAATGGATCCTAAACCCATGACACCAAGACGCTCTCCAGAAAGCATTGGTAGCACTGACAACTCATCGCGCCATCCACCTGATGAGATGAGTTGGTTTTCTTCAACAAGGCGTTTAGAAGCCCCCAGAATTAGAGCCCAAGTCAGTTCAGCAGTAGTCTCTTTAGAGGGGCCACCAGGAGTTACGCCTATTGGAATGTTGCGAGCAATTAATGCCCCAGAATCTAGAGTGCCGTTACGCTCACCGGTAAACATCAAAAACTTCAGCTTAGGTAAACGTGCAATCATCGCTTCGTTAAATGGTGATCGATCGCGCACAATCGCAATGGCATCCGCGTCTTTTACCGCCTCATACAAAGCCTCATCACGAAGGGGCTCGTGATGAATGGTGAGCTTCCCTAATGCATCAAGCTTGTCCCAGCTAGAGAAGCGTCGAAGTGCGCGCTCGTAATCTCCCAGAATGACGATATTAGGCAGAGTCATAGTTATGCGCTTTCTGACTACTTAGTCTGGAGTGCAAAGGCTAATGATGTGTTTTAGATCGGACGCTTGTCCCAATTGCCAAAGCGCTGAAATCAGTTGACATGTCTTTTCTTTGCCAATAATTGGCTCAGCAAGGCTAGTAAACTTTTGCTCAAGGTTGGCATCGCTCATTGGATTTTCAACGGAGCCAATCGCATTCTTCACAAATACATGGACTTCTTTGCCATCTTTCAGGAATGCTTTGACATCTACGGATGCTTCACTAATTGATCTATCGGTTGTGGCATTTACTTTTCCGCGTAGTGCTACAACATCAGCGCGATTGACAATATCGTCTGCATATTCACCTTCGCCAGCTTGACCAAAGATCAATCCAACAGCGCAGCCGTGATAGACGCTGAACTTGCCTTCCAAACCATCTTTTGGTGTTTTCTTGCCAGTTAATTCTAGGACCAGTGGGTGTACACGCAATTCAATACGCTCAACATCTTCCGCCTTAACACCTTGGGCACGCAATTGGGCGCAAGCATCAATGGCAGGGTGAATCACAATGCCGCAAGCAAAAGGCTTGTAAGTATT
>CAILON010000138.1 GCA_903835865.1 uncultured beta proteobacterium | reverse complement strand
GTGTCAAATAACACAGCATCCGGCAGCCGTAAGAAGCGTCTTTGGTCAGAAATGGTGATCATATGAATCGTCTTGTCAGCGCTTGGTTGATATGCGAAAGGGTGACTAACTGCATTAATCCTAATACGCCATTTTGCCATTGTGGTTGCAAATCTAAGAATTCAAAGATTTGCGGGCAAATTAACTGCGCTGCCATCTGAATGTCTTCTGCACTCGCATCGCCCTCAATGCTGATTTCTACCTCAGAAACGTCCGCGTTGGTGCTCATGTCTACGTGCAGGCCGCAAACCCCAATGAGCACTCGTTTGAGTGATAGCTCATTAAAGCCATGGCGGGATTTAACGACTAATTTAAGGCGAGGAGGATTTTCCTCGCTCGCATTAATTAGCGAGCTTGAGTGAATTGGCTGCAGGCTAAAGATCAAGTCGGCAAAAGCAACTTGCGGTCGAATAAACTTTTCAGAGTCAGGTTTGCGTTTGGCTAATGCATCTAAAACACGTTCAATAGTGTAGCCACGCTTATTCACATCCCGCTGTACTTTGAAGTAGGTCCTCAAATCTTCGTCAATATCGAGATAAATACTCAGGTCATAACACTCACGCAGAATAGGTAAATACAAGGCATGCAGACCGCTCGCAATAATGATGTCATTGCTCTTGACGGTAAATGGCTTACTCATTTTTCCACTATCGTGATCGTAATGGCAGGATTGGATTGATCTGCCATCAGTAAGCGAGACTAAGTTGGTGGCAAAATTCTCTAAATCATTTGCGGCGGGATTGATATGTGTCATGACTTGCCACATGGGCTGGTGACGATCCCATAAGTGATAGTCATCTCCCGAGATTGCGGCAACGGAGTGTGATCCAAAGAGTCCCGTAATGGCATTGGCAAAAGTATCTTTGCCTGCTCCAGAATCTCCTGCCACCCCAATCACGAACGGTTTGCGGCTCAGTCTAAAGAAGTCATTACGAATCACGGTTTCTCGCCAAATGCGAACCGCTAAGACTATGCCTGTGGCAACCAATGCGGTATGCGTCAGAGAAGCTAAGCGCGCATTCATTAATTGGGTGTTACCAAGCGCATTTTGGAGCCCTAGCGCTTGTAAGGTGACATCGAATTGGCTGCCGACAAAGAGTATGGCGCTTAAGGCATACAGGGCAGAGAAAATGGAGGTGATGTAGATAGCTGCACGGTCACCGCTCACTTGGTAGGAAACTAAGAGTGGCAGTATCCAAATAAACCAACCTGGTGATGCAGGAGTAAGTAATACAACTAGCAAAAATGCCATACCCAAGATGGCATTAAAGAGCTCAAAGTTCATGCGCTTGATTCTCCAGGCGGCATAGAGCATCAGGAGGTAAGTCAGGGGCACCAGATAGATCGTTGTATTACGAACCAGACTAATCGAGAGTTGATAAATCTTTTCTACCTCGGGATTACTTGCCAACATGCCAATGCCAGCTTGGGAGAATAGAAATGGCAAAAAGAAAATACTTGCACCTAAAGCAAGTCCAATGACAAATTGCCGCAAGATTTGGCGAAGATTGCCATTGTGGAAAAGGTAAATCAGAAAGAAGGGCAAACCTAAAATCATACTGAGCTTGGCTGATATGGCAGCGACCATCCAGATGCCAGACCAGACTAGATAGTGACCTCTAAGAAAGTAAACAGCACCCATTAGCAAAAAGACGGGAATGATGTCGTTGTAACCAAGACAGTAACTGGCGATGAGGCTAATAGGTGAGAGCCAATAAATAGCCAATACCACCCAGTCTTTAGTTTTGAGTAATTTGCGAAGAATGAGCAGTAGACCAAAGTCAGCAGCCAGCAAACTCAGACCATAACCATATGCCAGCGGAATGGAGAGCGCCTTACATAACAAGCTCAATGGCAGCAAAAAGAGCCACATCGCATAGCCATACGGGAAGGCGATAGGGACACCACCTTGGCTTAACCATGCTTGCCAAGGATCAAGGGTAAATATGGCAATGCTGTTGTCAAGGAAAGGTACATACCATTGCCCAACGGGGTTTGGCAGAATGGCAAAAATGAGGGCTAGGCGTAAAGCCAATCCCACCAAAAAGAGAGGGTTCTTACAGCAGTGCATGAGATTGTTGGGGGACATATTTAGAGGCACTCTTTCCAGAGCTCAGGATTTTTAGTGCAAATGGCATCTGCTGTAATGTGACGTTCATTCAATAGCTTGGCCAACTCCGGAATGGCACTATCGGCAGGGCGACCTTGCAACTCGGGGGAAACCAGGCAAAGCTTAAATCCAGCATCCTGCAAGCGTTTGGCATCAATACCTGCCAAAGGGAACTTGGTGAAGCAATCGACCCACACCCAATCAATCTTTCCTGCCAGGCTCAGGGCAGTTTCAATAGATTCAAATTCGGAGACCCGCACAGCGCAATGGTGCTCGCCAAGCTTGGACCATTTAATTAAGAATGGAAAAGATTGGTCTAAAAAGAAATAATCTTCAATCTTGTACTGCTTCATGAGGTCGATTAAGCGCGCTTCTAAACCTTCTTCTTTGACATTCAGAATTAAGGTGCCATGCTGATAGTGCTTGAGCCACTCTTCAAAGTCATCGCCCTTGGCAAAGGGGTCGTGATGGATGAGCAGTTGCCCATGATCAGAACGAATATCCACTTCAACGCCATACTCGCGTGGAGTTGCTTGCAACTCTTCAATGGTATTGCGTCGATGTGAAATGAATTTCATTTAGACAGCCTTTTTTTCAGCTCAAAACTAAAGTCTATGGTTCTGCGGATAAATTTCATCTTAGCTGCCCAATTGACATTCCAATGAGAAACGCCATGGGCGCGCTCACCAAATTCTACGGGAAAGCGGTAGACGGGCAAGCCTTGTGCCCTGGCCGTGAAATACACGTATAAATCTAATGAAAAGTCATGCGG
>CAILON010000137.1 GCA_903835865.1 uncultured beta proteobacterium | reverse complement strand
TTTTTTTAACTGCTCTATCCCTAAAGAGATTGTGATATTGCGCTCGCTCATGTGGATTTATAGAGAACATGACTAACCCAGCTGTATCACGATCAATGCGATGAATTGGACTAAGTGTGTAGATTCCAGTTTGCTTCTTTAATCTATTCAGTAAGGTTTGATGCAAATACAAACCACTTGGTGTCACTGGTAAGAAATGGGGTTTATCCGCCACTAAAATATGTTCATCTTGAAAGAGAATGGTTTCTTCAAAAGGTATCTCTGGTTCTCGAGCCAGGCGCCTGAAATACTGCAAATGCATATTGGGCTGATATGGGTCTTTTGCTGCTACTGGGTGACCATCTAGAGTCATCACCAAACCTTCCTGAAAACGCGTTAGCCACTCACTTGCTTCAACGTGAGGAAAATGGGAGGTGAAAAAATCCAACAAATTGGCGTGAGTCTGCCCTTCTGGTAAAAATACTCGCGAAGAAGAGACCCCTTCAGAATTGACTTGCATACTACTTGCCCACTGGTAATGAATAGCCCTATTATCCAGCAATTACCCCCTCATTGAAACGCTTATACTGCATGCCTTAGGCGAGGATTTAATGAATATCAAATCAAGTAACTATTTCCACATTCGATATATTCCGTTTGCAATTTGCATCTTAGGTACTATGGCTAGTGTTATGGCTATAGAGATGCATGAGCGCGCTTGGCAGTTCTTAGTTGTATTTGGATTACTTTCGCTCGTTGGCCTTTATGACATCTTTCAAATCAAGATGTCGATATTACGTAACTACCCTGTCATTGGTCATATACGTTTTTTATTGGAATACATACGCCCTGAAATTCGGCAATATTTTATTGAGGGAGATAATGATGAAACTCCTTTTTCTCGAGAGCAAAGAACTTTAGTCTACTCACGGGCTAAAGCAGTGCCCGACTCCATTCCTTTTGGAACAACATTAGATGTCATGGCTCCGGGCTACCAATGGATTAACCAATCTTTAGCGCCCACCAAATTAGCAAGTCATGATTTTCGAGTGACGATTGGTGGCAAGGATTGCAAACAGCCGTATAACGCAAGTATTTTTAATATCTCGGCTATGAGCTTTGGCTCTCTTAGTGCCAATGCCATCATGGCCATGAATCTTGGGGCAAAAAAAGGGGGTTTTGCACACGATACTGGAGAGGGCTCGATCTCAGGGCATCACCGCGCTCATGGTGGGGACTTAATTTGGGAAATTGGGTCAGGCTATTTTGGCTGCCGCAATCATGACGGTAGTTTTAATGCTGAAAAATATGAGGCTAATGCCCTCGACCCTCAAGTGAAGATGGTTGAAATCAAATTGAGTCAAGGGGCTAAACCTGGACATGGCGGTATCTTGCCAGGCGCAAAAGTAACCGCAGAGATAGCCGCTGCTCGCGGCGTTCCAGAAGGAGAAGCTTGCATCTCCCCTTCTTCGCATAATGCTTTCTCTAATCCCATTGAGTTATTGCATTTTGTGAAACGATTGCGAGATTTGTCTGGTGGCAAGCCGGTAGGATTTAAGTTATGCATTGGTCACCCCTGGGAATGGTTTGCGATCGTCAAGGCAATGCTAGAAACAAATATTCATCCCGATTTTATTGTGGTCGATGGCTCCGAGGGTGGGACTGGCGCTTCCCCTGTTGAGTTTACTAATCATGTAGGCACGCCTTTACAAGAGGGACTTCGTCTAGTTCACAACACTTTAGTAGGTGTGAATTTACGGGATCACATCAAAATTGGCTGCTCTGGAAAAATTATTAGTTCCTTCGACATGGCTGTGGCATTTGCCTTAGGTGCCGACTGGTGCAATAGTGCGCGTGGATTTATGTTTGCCGTAGGCTGCATTCAAGCGCAAATTTGCAATACCGGCTTTTGCCCCACTGGCGTCACCACTCAAGATCCACAGCGCCAAAAAGCATTGGTGGTACCTAATAAAGCTGAGCGGGTTTTCAACTTTCATAATGAAAGTTTGCGAGCGCTTAAGGAATTAGTAGAGGCTGCTGGCTTACATCACCCGGGAGAGATTGATGCCCCTCACATTGTTCGCCGCATTAACAAGAATGAAGTCAGTCTGCTATCAATCCTTTTGCCAGAAATGCCAGCTGGCCTGTTATTACAAGATGATTTTGTTAGCAAGCTGCCCAATCTATCTAGAGTGTATGAGCTCTATTGGCATAGGGCGCAAGCAGATAGCTTTTCAGCTTTGAAGAGTTAAGAAGATTTAGGAAGGCTTACTAACAACCTAGGCTTGGCCAAAAACAGGTTCACGTTTTTCAAGCTACGCAGTACTCTTCTCTTTATCCAAAGAATAAACCGCCCGAAGGCGGTTTATTTATATCAGCGTTAAAGACCTAGTCTGCGTAAATACCTGCAGATTTAATAATAGGTGTCCACAAATCAATTTGCGCCTTGAGAAGCTTTTTCAAACCCTCTGGACTGGCATTAGCCTGAGTCGGTACTTCGACTCCCAACTCAGCCATATGACTCTTGTAAGTTGGATCCTGAATAGCACCTTGCAGTGCCTTCGCCAATTTGTCCATCTCGGCCTTTGGAGTGCCCTTAGGTGCATATACACCATGCCACACTTTTACTTCAAAGTTTTTTAAGCCCTGTTCGTTCAGCGTTGGGATCTTATCAAAAGCTTTGATACGTTGCAAAGTTGTGGTGCCATAGGGTTTGATAGTGCCAGTGGTCAGCTGACCAGAAATATTAGTTGTCTGGTCACACATGAGTTGAACTTGACCACCTATCAGATCTGTCAGCGCTGGCGCTGTACCTTTGTAAGGAACGGTAGTGAGATCAACCTCGATACGACTCATTAATAACAAGCCGCATAAGTGGCTCGCAGAACCAATACCGGCATTTGCATAAGCAATCTTGCTGGTGTTTGCTTTCAAATAGGGCAAGAGTTCTTTGAAGTTCTTGGGCGGCAAATCTTTATTGCCAACCAATATCATCGGCACATCTGCTACCTGCCCCACATACTCATAATCAGTCAAGGGATCAAAACCCAAGTTCTTATATAAGGCTGGAGCAGTCGACATACCAATATGGTGAATCAATAAAGTGTAGCCATCATTCTTTGAGTTGATGACTTTTTTTGCAGCAATAGTGCCGCCAGCCCCAGGACTGTTATCGACAATAATCTGCCCTTTTAACTGCTTACCCATTGCCAGCGCCAATTCTCGCGCAACTTTATCGGTTGGCCCACCTGCGGCAAACGGCACTACCAAAGAAATCGGGCGATCGCCAGGAAAATCAGCGGCCTTGGCAGCAGAAATACTCACGCCCAGGGCGCATAGAGAGATTGCAGCAATACGGAAAATAGAAAGAGACATTTTTACGATAACCTTTTTTATCAGTGTAATAAAACATTCACCACAATAGTTTAAAGAGTTTCCAGTCGGAATAGAGAAAACTGAGCTGTGCGCTTGAATCTAGGCCCTAAATCAGGGGCCCCCTTAATTAGGCACATCTACCCCCGCTAAAGGACAAAAGCCACCCAGAGGTGGCTTTTGTTAAATAACAAAGGTTCTTAGCTGCAATTACTCGCGTGATGCCTTCTTGCGATCAT
>CAILON010000136.1 GCA_903835865.1 uncultured beta proteobacterium | reverse complement strand
CCTGGGAGCGCTTGGCGCCTGCCGAAGTGCAGGAACATTTTTCTAAGTCAAGCAGGGCGGATGTGTTCTATACCTTATTTCATCGCCTGGGTATTTTTCATGGCTTAATCTTCATCGCCTTATCGGGATTTTTCTTTGAGATCGATTCCCTCTTACATGATTTCCGCTTCGATCGATTGAATGTGGAGTCCTGGTGGCCAGGGGTCACCTCTGTTCCAGTCGTGAGTTTTTTATTGTATTTAGTACTCTTAGATTTAGTGGAATATCTTTACCATCGCGCATCCCATTCTTTTAATTGGTGGTGGCAATTGCATGCCTTGCATCATAGTCAGACCGTTATGACAGCATGGTCAGATAATCGCAATCACATTCTTGATGACATCATGCGAGCATCAATACTCTCTTTCTTTGCATTACTATTCGGTGTTTCGCCTGGTCAATTCATTGCCTTAATAGCCTTGAGTCAATTTATTCAAAGTTGGCAGCATGCCAATATCAAAGTAGACCTTGGCGCGGCGCGATACTTTCTGGTTTCACCCATGTTTCACCGAATGCATCACGCGGTAGGCTATGGCCATGAAGCAAAAGGTAAGCCTGGGTTATTGGGAGGTTGCAATTTTGGTATTTTGTTTCCTTGGTGGGATATGGCCTTTAAGACGGCTATTTTTCCAGACCAGATTTATCCTACTGGCGTGCGAAACTTAACGGTGTCACAAAATATCTTTGTCCAACAGTGGCAGGGCTTGGTTCATGCGCTTAGGGAAGTGCTACCAAAGTAAGTAAACATGCATTGATGCATGTATGAGAGGTGTTATGGTCGGATTACAGCAGGTATTTAAGTCCTTTGGTTTAGCCTTCATTGGCACCATGCATCCCCGTATGCTCTGGCTTAGCTTGCGACCATTCTTAATTGTTTCAGTGTTATGGGGCTGTGTGATCTGGCTAACCTGGACTCCTGCACTTGAGGCCTTGAGTATTTTTCTTACTACTTCAGTGTTTACGAGTTGGATTCAGGATGGTTTGATTTGGGCAGGCTTTGAAAATGCGCGCGCATGGATTGCCCCTTTGTTTTTTGTGATGCTGATCATCCCTTTGATCACTATTAGCTTGCTAGTCTTTATTGCTTTTTCTACCGTGCCTTCGATTGTCAATATTGTGGCAAAGCAAGGCCCCTATCTCGATTTGGAATGCAGGCGGGGAGGTGGTTTCTTTGGGAGCTTCTTTTACACATTGTGGTCAGCGCTAATTTGCTTGGCCTTAGTCATGCTGACTTTGCCGGTTTGGTGGATTCCGCCCCTAGTAGCAGTCTTGCCTCCGCTCCTTTGGGGTTGGCTCACGATGCGTTTAATGTCATATGATGTGCTTGCTAAACATGCAAGTTCTGAAGAGCGCGACATTTTGCTGGAGAAGTATCGCTGGCCTTTGCTGACCATGGGTATTATTTCTGGCATGCTCGGGGCAGTACCCACTTTCTTTTGGGCAACCTCTGCATTGGCATTGATCTTATTTCCAATCGTGAGTTTTGTAGCGCTATGGATTTACTCGCTCATCTTTGTGTTTGCTGCACTTTGGTTTAGTCATTTTTTATTGGATGCTCTAAAAGAATTAAGGCAGGAAGAGCTCAACAAATCTTTAACAGTTGAAACACGCGTGATTGATATGGAGCTGCCGTACCATGGTTGATGGATTAAAAAAAGTAGTGATAGATGAACCTGCGCAAGCAATGCGACGTTTTGGTTTGATCGTTATTGGTGACGAGATCTTGTCGGGTCGCCGTCAGGATAAACATATGAGCAAGCTCATTGAACTTTTAAATGAACGCGGCTTGAGCTTGTCCTGGGCAAAATATGTTGCTGATGACCCAGAGCAAATTACTGCAACTTTGAAAGAAAGTTTTGCGAGTGGCGATGTGGTTTTCAGTACTGGAGGTATTGGCGCTACGCCTGATGACCATACTCGCCAGTGTGCTGCTTTGGCGCTGGGGACTAAAACCGAATTACATCCGAGTGCTCAAGAGTTGATTGCAGGTCGCATTCAATCGACGGCCGAGGGCGACCCCATTAAGTCGGACTTAAATACGCCAGAGAATCAACATCGGTTCAAGATGGGTGAGTTTCCAATCGGTAGTGAAATCATCCCCAATCCTTACAATCAAATTCCGGGGTTTCGCATTAAAGAACATCATTTTGTTCCAGGCTTTCCGGTAATGGCAGAGCCGATGATGGCTTGGTGTTTAGACACCCATTACAAGAACCTTTTTCATCAAGAAAATCGGGCGGAACAAAGTTTCATCGTACCCAAAGGGATTGAATCAACCCTAACCCCATTAATGGAGCGCATAGAGGCGAGTTTCCCTGGGGTGAAGGTCTTTAGCCTTCCTTCTGTTGGGGATGCCTCTAAGGGCGGTGTGTACGCGCAGCGCCATATTGAATTGGGGATTAAGGGTAATGCCAATCTATTGGAAAGTGCTTGGATTGCCTTACGTACTGGGACCCAAGAGCTGGGTTATGAAATCCACGATATCACCTAAGCCTAATTTGCACTATATTGGTGCAATTACCTAGTTTACTGGCTATAAAAGGGGTATTTGAGCACTTAAACAGTGCAATAATGAGCGTTCCCACTTGTTTGCTTCAGTAAATTACATACATCCATTAGGCATGTTTAATGCCTGGAATAAACAGGGGTGTATGCCTTGAGTTTGAATTCCGAATTTAGTTAATAGAGGAGATTTGCATGACGAAGACCGTCGCCGATGTGATGAAGTTAGTAAAAGAGAAAGAATGTACTTTCGTTGATTTCCGCTTTGTAGATACAAAGGGTAAAGAACAACACACAACAGTACCTATCT
>CAILON010000135.1 GCA_903835865.1 uncultured beta proteobacterium | reverse complement strand
TATGCAAAAAAAGTATACGCAGAGCTGGGTAAGGATTTGGTCTTGGGGACGGTAGCTGCAGGCGGGGGAACCGATGCTGCATTTGCAGCATTCAATACTCAAAATGCAGTTATTGAGAGCATGGGAGTGCAGGGCTTTGGCGCGCATTCAAATGATGATGAGTACATTTTGATTAACTCTATTACTCCCAGAATGTATTTACTTTCACGCATGATCATGGATGTTTCTCGAAATAAAGTAGGCACCCAGAATTAAGCAAATATGTATTTAAACCAATAAGTCAAAATAGCCCACTTGTTGGGCTATTTTTTTAAGGCACGAAATTGAGGCAAGCATGAGTCTGCTATGCAAAACCAGAAGAGAGTTATTAAAGGCGCTGGCATTAGCTACTGTGACATTGCCATTATCAAATACTGCTTGGGCTCAAAAAAAGTTTGATAAGAATCCCTTTATTCTCGGCGTGGCTAGTGGCTCTCCAAGCGATCAATCTATTGTGCTGTGGACTAGGCTTGTAGATGAAGGTGCGTTTGGCACCAATTTACCCAATGAACCCATAGAGGTGAAGTGGGAGCTTGCACTAGATCGAGATTTTTCAAAAATTATGAAGTCAGGCGTTTCGCTGGCTGTTCCTGCACTGGCTTACTCTGTTCATGCTGAAGTGAATCAATTACCAGCGAATCAGTGGTTCTTTTATCGATTTCAGGTGGGTGGTGCAATGAGTTCGGTAGGTAGAACGAGAACGCTTCCTGCAGCCGATCAAGCGGTGGCCCAGTTAAGGTTGGCCTATGCTTCCTGTCAGCAATATGAGCATGGCTATTTCAGTGCCTACAAACATATGCTTGCTGAAAATTTAGATCTCGTCCTTTTTTTGGGGGACTACATTTATGAATATGGACCTAGTAGCAAGGGTGTGAGAATGCATGATTCTCCCCCAGTGATTTCGCTTGATGACTATCGCAAAAGATATGTACTTTATAAGCAAGACAAAAATTTACAAGCGATGCATGCAGCTTGTCCTTGGCTGATGACCTGGGATGATCATGAGGTGCAAAATGACTATGCAGGATTAAATCCCGGCACATTTGGCCCTTACGTTTCTGATTTTCCCAAAAGACGGGCATCAGCCTATCAGGCCTATTACGAACATATGCCAATATCTTCCTCGGCTCTGATTGATGGAATTGATGGCCTTATGAAGGGTTCAGAGATGCGCATCTATGGCGACTTCCGCTATGGAAAACTGGCCAATATTTGTATGTTGGATGATCGTCAGTACCGAGATCCGGATGTTTGCACTCCCTCGGGTAATGGCTCTTCCATCTTCGATCCAAAGACCTGTCCAGAACTAGAGAATTCAAGTAGAACTATCTTGGGAGGCGCGCAAGAAAAGTGGTTAGCAAGTAAGCTGAAAGAAGCCAATAAAAATATCTGGAATGTAATTGGTCAGCCCACTTTGTATGCACAGCGATATTTTCCAAGTGGCGACAAATTGCTGATTTGGAATGATGGTTGGGATGGATTTCCGGCGGCTAGAAGAAGGCTTGACCAAGCGCTTATAGAGAACAAAGTGAAGAATCTTGTTATTTTTGGGGGTGATGTTCACGAAAATTGGGTGGGCTATCTGAAGACTGATTACAACAAACCCGATAGTGCAGTGTTGGGGGTGGAGTTTTGCGGTACCAGCATTACTTCGATAGGGAATGGTAGTAAATATTTGGATGCACGTTTAGCTAAAAACCCGCATTTTGTTTTTGCTGAAGCTACGAAAAAAGGTTATGGGGTGGCAGAGTTCACTCCCAATGCATTAACTGTAAATCTTAGGGTAGTCAGTGACGCGCAGCAAGAGGACACAACAATTGAAACGCTTGCAAAGTTTGTGGTCCGATCGGGTTCGAACAAAATTGAGCGCTTATCCTAATTTAGAGCCGGTATAACTTTTCTGGATTGACAGTCAATATTTGATCGAGCAGTTGCTCATCGGCAACTAAGTTTTGGAGATTACTCAATTGTTGTGAATAGTTTTGCATTGATTCAAAACGGGTATGTGGTCAATCACTTCCCCACAATAATTTTGCATCTCCAATACTGTTGCGCCAATAATCTAAGACTTTGGAATGATCTATCTGGGGTGTTCTGTATTGAGCGCTAAGCTTGACCCACAGCTTATTAGCATGCTTTTGAATGCCACTATCCTCACGGATAAAATCCGTATCCGTTTTAGGCCTGCCAAAGTGATCCACAACAATCTCTGTATCTGTCGGCACTTCTAACAATAGGCTATTTAATAAGCCGTCATCATGATGTATCTCAAGATGCATCTCGCACTCATTTAATCGCTCAATGAGCTTCCAGTTTGTACGGACCACTGTTGATGGGTTTGACGCTCCATAAAGATTGAGGCGCACCCCAACAACTCCCTGCTCCTGAAGCTCAAGAAGTTGTGTTCTTGGTGTATTTGCTTCGACTACGCCAATTCCTCGTAGGTCTTTTGGGCTTTGTTGCAGGGCACCTAGCAAAAATGCATTATCAAATCCTAAAAAGCTAGGCTGAACTAGTACGCCGCCTTGAATCCCCTCTTTATCTGCCAGGTTTCGCCATTGATCGATCAATGCGTCGTATTGAACGGGATAACGACTTTTGGACTGATCGACAGCATGGGCTAAAAAAACATGGAAATGGGAATCAATTTTCATTTTGAGTATGCTACTTTATATTCCATATAAACATCAGATCATGGGGACACAATGAAGATATTTACTAAAGCACTATCGTTGCTTCTATTGCTTGCTGCAAGCCAAGTTTATTCACAAGAATGGCCAAATCGACCCATTAGTTTGATCGTGAGCTATCCTCCGGGCGGAACTGCAGATCTCATGGCTAGAACGATCGCAGGGCCCCTGGGAAAGGCTTTGGGCACTTCGGTTGTGGTTGAGAATAAGCCAGGGGCAAGCGGCCAAATTGCGGCAGCATACGTGGCTAAGGCAAGTGCAGACGGATACACCTTGATGCTCGATGCCTCTTCATATTCTGTGAACCCTTCTTTGTTTCCAAAATTGCCCTATGACCCCAATCGTGATTTCAAAACGCTTGGAATTTTGGCGCAATACCCTAATGTTCTTTTAGTGCATCCCGGCTTTCCTGCGAAGTCAGTCAAAGAAATGGTTGCCCTAGCAAAAGCCAAGCCCAATGGGATAGCTTATGCATCTTCAGGCAATGGCTCAGCTCAACATTTGGCGGGCGCATTGTTTGAGGTAAAGGCTGGGGTTGAAATGCAACATGTTCCCTATAAGGGCGGTGGCCCCGCATTAAATGATGTGGTTGGCGGACAGGTACCTGTCTTTTTTGGCAGCGTAGCATCAACCAAGCAATATGTAGATACGGGCAAATTAAATGCCTTAGCAGTCACCGGAAAAAAACGGGCCTCGTCTATGCCTAACGTGCCAACCATGGCAGAATCAGGAATAGCGGGTTATGAGGTTTACGAATGGAATGGCATTTTTGCTCCCGCTGCAACCCCTGCAGTGATACTGGTAAAAATTTCAGATGCGATTTCAAAGGTAATGCAGTCAGCTGAAGTAAAGGAAAAAGTAAGCACCTTAGGAGGTGAAATTTTTCAAGGGAATGCTGATAGTGCAGATAAGTTTATTAAAGCGCAGATGGTGGAGTGGTTAAAGCTAGTCAAGAGCGGAAAAATTACGATTGATTGATATTCGCAATGAAGACATTTAAATGAACATAAAAATTAAAAATTTATTCCAAAAATCCGCACTCGTTTTTTTAATAAGCCTACTTTTAACAAGCGCCACATTTGCAGCCGATATTCATGTGATTACCTCAGGCGCATTTGCTGAGGCATTAAAGACTTTGGTTCCTGAGTACGAGAAGCAATCGCCCAATAAGGTCATCATCTCTTATGGTTCGTCGATGGGCGCGGCTCACGATTCCATTCCTACTAGACTAGGACGTGGTGAAAAGTTTGATGTGCTAATCCTAGCAGGACCAGCTTTGGAAGAATTTATTAAAAGTGGAGAAATACAGCCAGGAACCCGCGTAGATCTGGTGGCCTCTGTAATGGGTGGAGTAGTGAAGGCGGGGGCGCCCAGGCCCGATATCAGCACGATGGCAGCTTTAAAACAAGCCTTACTCAATGCCAAGTCCGTTGCCTATTCTGCTAGTGCTAGTGGAGTGTATTTATCGACCGAGCTATTTCCCAAGATGGGAATTGCTGAGCCGATGGAAAAAACTGCCAGAAAGATTTATAGCGAGCGCGTCGCATCAGTTGTTGCAAGAGGCGAAGCAGAATTAGGCTTTCAGCAAGTGAGTGAATTGCTCCCAATTCCTGGTGTGGACTTCATTGGTGAGCTGCCACCAGAAGCACAAAAGACAGTGTTGTTTTCTGCGGGTATTACTAAGAATGTCAGCAACCTTGGTGCATCACGAGATTTGATTGCCTTCTTGGCATCACCTAAGGCGGCGCCTACCATTCAAAAGGCAGGCCTTAAACCAGTATTACCAGCTTTGCCTTGGTAATCATTATTGAGGGCACATTCAGATGATTGATCATTTGGACCACTTGGTTTTAACAACGGCACGAGAGTCAGAGTGCATCGACTTTTATACGCGTATATTAGGCATGCGTCTGGAATCGTTTATTGGTGGAACTCCACCAGTGGAGCGAAAAGCATTTCGGTTTGGCAATCAAAAAATCAATTTGCATATCAAAGGCAAAGAGTTTGAACCAAAGGCAGAGATCCCTACGCCAGGCTCACTTGATCTTTGTTTTATTGCAGATCGATCTTTGACCGAGGTGATGGCCCGTTTAGAAAAAGAAAGATGGCCTATTTTGGATGGCCCCATCATGCGTACGGGAGCAACCACAAAAATTATGTCTGTGTATGTACGAGACCCAGACCAAAATTTGATCGAAATTAGCGAGCTGCTTTGATAATCTAGCAGTTTATTCTTGACCCACTCTAAAGATCTAAGTTATCCAAAGCCAAACTATCGAGATGAGTCGTATCTGCCCAGCGATCTACTTTCCAGGCATTGCCATCATGACTAATCCAGTTAAGTGAGGCATTCGGAACAGACACTGCCTTTGCTGCATCCAAGGCTTGATTGCTAGCTAGTCTGTACATCATGTCTAATGCGCCGCCATGACTGACTAGTAGGATCGTTTTACCAGCATGTTCTTCGCGGATTTTTTCTAGTGCCGTTTGAATGCGCGCTGCAAATTTTGCAATGCTTTCGCCACCACGTAAATCTTGATCAATATCTCTGCTGATATGACTTTCCCAAAGCTCTGGCTCGTGCTGTGGTGCTTCATCTGTTCTGAGTCCTTGCAATACGCCAAGGTGACGCTCTCTTAAGGATTCATTCGCAATCGCTTTGGTATTAAATAATGTTTCTATGGCGCCGGCCGTCTTTGCTGCACGCAGGAGGTCGCTGGTATAAAGCACGTCAAACTGGAGATCAATTGCTTTAAGTGCCTTGGCCATTTGTATGGCTTGCGCTTCACCACGCTGATTCAGATCAATGTCGGTATGGCCTTGCATGCGCCTCTCGACATTCCAATTGGTTTCACCGTGACGGACTAAGCAAAAGCGAGTTGTTTTCATGCTGAGATCATAAAGGCTAATTTATTTTTTCAGCATCCAGGCGCGTGGGTTGTGCTCAAAGCCAATATGTTGATAGTACTCGTTGGCCTTAGGGGCGGCCAGCAGCACAATCATGCAATTTGGCCCAAGACGCGTTTTGGTTTCTTCTATTAATTGTTTGCCAATCCCTTGTCGTTGGTATTCTTCATCTACTGCTAAGTCTGCGAGATAGGCCACATAAGCAAAATCAGTGAGCGAGCGTGAAATGCCTACTAGTTTTTCTCCATCCCATGCACTTACTGTCAGATTGGCATGCTTTAGCATCGCTTCAAATGTTTCAGGGCTATCAATAGGTCTACGCTCACCTAGGGTGGAGCGAGCATAAAGATTTATGGCCTCCCCAACAGAAATGTTTGCATCATCTTTATAGGCAATCATTCGGATATCACCGCCGCATAAGTTAGTGCATCGCCAATGTTTATGAAACCAGCATCCAGAATCTCAACACGAAGGCCGCCAAGACCTTCAAAGGCAGCCATAAAATTGGTTTTGTTAGCAAGCTTGGAGGGCCTTTGGCAGGGAATGCAAAGCTCAGTACCCTTACATGCGATGCCGCCTAAAAAGAACATCTTCCCCACTAATTGATTAAGCTCAGCTGGGGCAATATTACTCAACACAATATTGCGTCGAGTTTCAGAATCAGAAAAGCCAGGTTCTTCCGACACTTCTAACCATTCGTTCGCAATTGCAATGCCAGCTTGTGTGATCAAGCTAATATGCCGAATTTTTGGGGGCACATTTTTTGAAAAAGCCCCCCTTCCCATTGCATACCGATCCCCTTTAATGCCTAGGCCTGGAATCAGCTCGGCTTGCTCTAGTGCTTCCATGGGTACACCAGCGCTAGGTGCTATGTAGATGGCGCAGATTTGAGGGCTTATTGTCATGATTGATCATCACATATTACATCGCACACATCGGGGTTTGTTAATACAATCAATTGAACAAGACTAAAAGGGTAATAGTGAATAAAGAGACCAAGGGAATGCTGATCGGCTTTGTTGGCATTCTGATTTTTAGTCTGACATTGCCAGTAACTAAGATCGCCATTCTCAGTTTCAATCCTTATTTCATTGCATTCGGTAGAGCGTCTCTTGCGGGAGCAGTCGCTTTGGCATACCTTGCCATCAAGCATGAGCCAATGCTGGTTAAGGCAGACTTCGGTAAATTTGTAGTGATTGCATTGGGGGTGGTATTTGGGTTTCCCATTCTCACGACTGTTGCCATGACGCAGGGCTCCTCTTCCCATGGCGCAGTCATTCTGGGGATGATGCCCTTAGCGACAACAGTAATAGGCGTCATCCGCTTTGGAGAGCGCCCTTCACTGGGGTTTTGGCTAGTTTCCCTATTGGGTGCGGCGCTGGTAGTAATTTATGCGCTATTAAAGAGTTCGGGTAGCTTTACTCTCGTGGATGGTTTATTGGTTCTAGGAGGTATCTGCGCCTGTGTTGGGTATGTCGAGGGCGGAGAACTCTCCAGAAAAATGAATCCTCGCGCAGTGATATCTTGGGCCTTAGTAATTTCATTACCCATAAACATAGTCTTGAGCTATTTCACTTTTGAGCCTGCTTATATAGAAGCCGGCACCCTTGCTTGGATAACTTTTGTATACCTAAGTCTGTTTCCCATGTTCTTAGGATTCTTTTTTTGGTATGAGGGTCTTGCGATTGGCGGTATTGCACGGGTTAGTCAAGTGCAATTGATACAGCCCTTTTGCACTTTAGTAGCTGCTAGTGTTCTGTTGGGTGATTCACTCACATGGATGAATCTAGTATTTGCGGGCTTGGTAGTCTCCACCGTTATTCTTGGAAAGCAGATGCTTATTAAAAGAGCATGAGAGAAATGTAGACGTAAAAAAGCCCCGGTAAAACGGGGCTTTGCGTTTGCTACCTAGACTTTAGGCCGCAGCTACATTCAGCTTATTAAGCGCTCGCTGGATCTTATCTTTTTCTTTTGGCTTGGTGCTCGTGCCTAATAGTTTAGTCAGTTGAGCAGCATTCAGAGGGCCTAAACGGGTCTTCCCGGTTTTGGTAAGCATGGGATTACTTTTTCTATTCTTTTGGTTTTGATTTACTGCCATTTGATTTTCCTAGATGAATGGAATGATGAATCGGAGAGACATGCTCAGCAGATTCCCCTATCTAGGGCGCACAATAGTGATCACCATTTCAGAATAACAGCTAAAGCAATCAGAAGCTATGATTGAGGGATCATGAATTTATCTATCTTTAACAACCAATACGGGTTCGTGGCTTTACTGACCCTATCTAATGTCTTTATGACATTTGCCTGGTACGCACATTTGAAAAATTTATCTGCCAAACCTTGGTGGATTGCAGTTTTGGCTAGTTGGTCTATCGCCTTAATGGAATATGCGTTCCAGGTTCCAGCGAATCGTATTGGCTATCACTACTTTAATCTTGGACAGCTCAAGATTGCTCAAGAGGTGGTGACCTTAAGCGTGTTTGTGCCATTTGCGGTGTTTTATATGGGTGAGCCCTTTAAAACTGACTACATCTGGGCGGGGCTCTGCTTGCTTGGTGCGGTCTACTTTATGTTCAGATCATGACTAATCTTCCCAATCTCATTTTTTCCCTCATCATGGGATGCTTAATGTCATTAAGCATTACTCTCGCAACAACGTTTGTACGCGTAGGGGTGGCTGACAATTTTTTTGTACTCTGGCTTGAGGTTTGGCTGGTGGCCTATCCCGTTGCAGTCATTTGCATTTTGTTTTACAGGCCGTTTGTTAGCAAACTAACCGCCACTCTTATTGAGAAAATAAAATGAAGATCAAAATCTACTCATTGGCAGTATTCTTTTCGCTTGGCCTAGCAGGATGTGCCGCTGTATTTACTGATGCATCTAATGCAAATCAGGTGACCTACATCAATAGCAATGGTGAATCTATAGAGCAACTAACAGGTAATGCAAATGCCTATTGCGCACAGTATGGCAAGACGGCTTCCTACAGAAATAGCGATACTCAATTTATGGTAGTTTTCGATTGCAATATGAAGCGTTAACCAGCCAAGTTAGACTGGTAGATTAAGCCAGCATGCTCTCTCAGGGCATGGAACTGAATCGATTCCCAGCGTTGTTGGGCAACATCAAGTTCTGATTTATGGGTAGCTAAGAATACCGCTGCACCAACTACGTCTTCAGCCATGCGATGAATATTTTCTTGAGTAAATTTCTTCAGGGCAACAGGATCATCTGAGCTTACCCAGCGGGCGAGGCTATAACGCGATGGTAGCAAGCGAACTTCAGCGCCATACTCCGTTTGCAGGCGGTGACTCACTACCTCAAATTGCAGTTGTCCAAAAGCCCCTAAAAGCATGGTGCCACCTGCCATAGGTCGGAACACCTGAATGGCACCTTCTTCCCCTAGCTGCATTAAGCCAGTTCGTAATTGTTTTGAGCGTAATGGATCTGCGGACTCCACCATGCGAAAGATCTCAGGTGCAAAAAATGGAAGCCCTGTAAATTGAAGTTGCTCACCTTCTGTCAAGGTGTCGCCCAAACGTAATAAGCCGTGATTAGGCAATCCAATGATGTCACCAGGAAATGCCTCATCCAAAATGTCACGTCTTTGTGACAAGAAAGACAATGCATTATTGGTTCTAATTTCTTTGCCATTGCGACAAATTTTTAATTTCATGCCACGCTGAAAGTGGCCAGAGCAGATGCGTAAAAATGCGACACGGTCACGGTGCGCTGGATCCATATTGGCTTGAATCTTGAAAACCACTGCCGAAAATTTGTTTTCAGCGGGACTTACTATGCGTTGCAGTGCTTTACGTGATCCCGGCGAAGGGGCTAGCTCTACTAGGGTGTTCAGAATTTCACGAACGCCAAAATTATTAATGGCAGAACCAAAAAATACAGGCGATTGACGTCCCGCCAAGAATGCTTCTTGGTCAAATGCCGGCATAGCGTTCTTTATTAAGTCTACTTCAGCCAAGGCATGTTCTAGATCAGTTCCCAGACGCTCTTTCAAGGCGGGATCATTGATATCAACAATGGTGTGGGAATCTTCGGTGACTCGATCTTCGCCAGCTTTGAACATGCGCATTTGTGACTTAGCAATATCAATCACGCCAGCAAAAGATTTACCCATACCTACTGGCCAAGTGAAAGGCACTACTTCAATTCCTAGAGCGGTTTCAATTTCATCCATCAGCTCCATTGGCGGCTTTACTTCACGATCCATCTTGTTGATGAAGGTGACGATCGGTGTGTTACGAGCTCGGCATACTTCAAGCAGGCGCAATGTTTGTGATTCAACACCGTTAGCAGCATCAATCACCATTAGGGCCGAGTCAACCGCTGTCAGCACTCGATAAGTGTCTTCTGAAAAATCTTGGTGGCCTGGAGTATCTAGAAGATTAATAATGCAATTGCGATATTCCATTTGCATCACCGAGCTGGCAACTGAAATACCGCGTTGCTTTTCAATTTCCATCCAGTCAGACGTAGCGTGCCGAGTTGCCTTACGAGCTTTCACGCTACCAGCAATTTGAATGGCGCCTGCGTATAGGAGAAGTTTTTCAGTCAGCGTAGTTTTACCTGCATCTGGGTGAGAGATGATGGCAAAGCTACGACGTCTTAAGACTTCTGCGCCGGGAGTGCTGGGGATGGTGGTATCGATGGTAATTCTGCGCTTATTAATCTAGGTTTGGTCAGGATTATAAGCGGGTGGGCTTGCTTAGAACTGCTCGCCAGGCTTTAAAAAACGCCATTGCCCGGGCGGTAGTGGCCCCAAAGAGATG
>CAILON010000134.1 GCA_903835865.1 uncultured beta proteobacterium | reverse complement strand
GGTAACCCCTTTTACTTATTTGGTCGGCGCTTAAGCATTGATCTAGCAGTGGTCTCATTATCCCCTGCTATCCGAATGACTCCTATCAACCTTGAATTCAAGGCCCTGAGCGGCCGTTCAAGAAACTGACAAACCAGCTGAACGAAAGTATTTTTGGTAATTCTTAATAGCCAAAAGAATAAACTAGGGCTTTAGGATGCCCAATCCGAGGGCAGGTCATTACTAACAATCTGAATTTGATTTGCGTGGGCATGCCCACTGAAGATCTTATGTTCAGCGATAGATAACAGCTTCAATTGGTGCTTAACAAAATGCTCCAAAGCATCCCCAAAAATTGCCTCTGGATCAATATCTTCTAGTACTTCATAGCTAAAGTAGCATAGGATATCTTGACCATCCGCTTTCGCTGGGTACTTGATGCCGCCATCTTGTGTTAATGATGCCGGGCCTATGAATTCAATTTTCATTCTTTAATTCCCCTTTAAGCCATCTACCGGTTGAAAGTATTTCTTGGCATAGGCAAGAATTTGACCATCCGTTGGATGATCAACGGTCTCAACACTAATAATGTGCTTTGCGATGGCTGAATCATGAACAGCTGCATGCTTGAGTAACTCCCCTTTGGCTGAGCCCGGACCAACTACTAGAATTTCATTGACATTGACTACCGCAGAAATCACCTTATGAAAGAATTGATGATCCTCTGGAGCATTACCGCTACCAATCTCGTTGGCTTTATGGTGTAAATGGGTATGGGGGGACTCGCTCTTTATCAATGAATTTTTTTGGGCATCAAAATAAAGAATGTGGGCTTCTTTATGGTCAATCCAAATTACTACATGGTTAGCAGTCATATAAAACCTTTTTTATGTGCAACTCGAATATTAGTAGTGGGCTATACGGCTAACACCACAATATCTCCGAGCCATACCCTTTCCTCTACGTGATCGAATGAAAGATAGGCATATTCACCATCACTAATGTTGATCTCTAAATCCCCGGTCGAGCCTAAAGATCCAGCATATTCTCCAGGAAAAAGAATGGTGGAGCCTATATCTTGGCCATCTAACCTATGCTTTCTCGATAAGGTTCCTTTATTGATTTGAATTCGCATAAATATCCTCTCAAAACTTGGTGACAGATGTCGAAAGACAAGACTTGTATTCAAAATATTTAGGCGACATTCCAGTATTAAACAAAGCCACCCCCCGCCTAAATACTAATATTACTCATCACTAATTTTTTTGCTTAAACCCCTACTTCATTGAACTGCACGAAAAAAATATCGGTTTAAATCTACCCACCGAATAGCTTGATAGCCACTTCCCTAAATATGACCATCACAGCGATTAAGGTGAGCCAGCCAATAATTAGAGCCATTTGGTATCTAGATAGAGTCATGCCGATCCCATTGCAGTTATTTTTGGCGCTTTCTCATCAACATGGTAATCAGACCATGCATCTACGAAATTCAATAATCCAAAGAGGAGCAATGGAATTGCTGGAACAATAAATTGTCTTTTTAATAATGCAGGCATCACGCCCCCTCAGGATTGAACTATGTTCGAAATCTGGGGCGGTAGGTTTGGCAGAATGCCAAGTCAGCTCGAAGGTCTGTTG
>CAILON010000133.1 GCA_903835865.1 uncultured beta proteobacterium | reverse complement strand
CGCATCAAAATTACCAAAAGCCAGGCGCTCGACACCCAAGAGAGCCCCTCACAAGAAAATCCGGCAAGGTTTTTTCCTGCAGGTGAGTATCTTGCCAACCTTACACCAGACGGACAAATTGAGGTCTTAGTCACTAGGCAAATCAAGGCCTTTTTCTCTTTCTCACAATTTAGAGAAAAGGTTTCTCTGGGTGACTTCGTGGTTCTAGAGGATTAAGCTACTTCGGAGTTAGGTCTACACCTAATACAATGATCATTCCATATTCACTAGCGGATGATTACCAGCATGCTACCTTGCATTGAACTTGAAACAGCACCAAACCCCACTTGCTCAGTAATTTGGCTGCACGGCCTAGGGGCTGATGGCAATGATTTCGTTTCCATCATTCCCGAGCTACATCTTCCCGAAAATCCTGCAATTCGTTTTATCTTTCCAAGC
Source organism: uncultured beta proteobacterium (assembly GCA_903835865.1). Lineage (GTDB taxonomy): Bacteria > Pseudomonadota > Gammaproteobacteria > Burkholderiales > Burkholderiaceae > Polynucleobacter. The sequence continues at coordinate 13,063 of CAILON010000133.1, read as the reverse complement.
GCTCCAAGTATGCCTGTTACCGTCAATGGCGGCTATGTCATGCCAGCTTGGTATGACATCGTCGGCCAAAATCTCATGGATCAGGAAGATGGTGAGGGTATAAAACGCTCAGCTAAATCAGTTATAGAACTCATTGAGAGAGAAGTTCAACGTGGCATTGCGTATCAAAATATTGTCCTTGCAGGATTCTCTCAAGGCTGTGCAATGGCACTTTATATTGGCTTACGCTTACCCCATCAACTTGCAGGAATTCTTGCTCTCTCAGGTTACCTACCTCTAGCCATGTCGCTTAAGCTTGAAAAACACTCAGCCAATCAAAGTACGCCTATCTTTATGGCGCATGGCACTTATGATCCTGTAGTGGCTTTAGATCGCGCCCAAGCCTCCTATGCTCTATTGGAAAAATTGGGCTACCAGATAGACTGGAATGAGTATCCCATGGAGCATTCAGTGAATCACGAAGAGCTCAGTGATATCTCTCGCTTTTTGCAAACAGTTTTGCCTAAAGCGTAAAACATTAGGCTGATTTTTTTTAGCGATGTGCGTTCAATATCTCACTACCGTTAACGTTGACTGGGTCAAGACCCAATTTGATCTCGAACTTCCAGTCTTAGAAGCGCATGATGTTTTTCCTACTTATCCCGGGCCGATTGTTCTTAAAAGTTACAACACCGAACGCACTGCTATTGGTCTAGCGCGCTTTGGCTTAATTCCTTCATGGGCAAAAGATGGGAATTTTGGCAGAAAGACTTACAACGCCAGAGCAGAAACGGTTTCTGAGAAGCCATCCTATAAAGCTGCTTGGGTTAAACGACATTACGCATTAGTAATTGCCGATGCATTTTATGAGCCCAATTATGAAACCGGTAAAGCCGTTCGTACGAGCATTAGACAAGCGAATGGTGAGCCAATGGGAATTGCCTCTATCTGGGATACCTGGACCGAACCCGAAACAGGCGAATTGATTGTCTCGTTCTCCATGCTCACCATCAATGCTGATGAGCACCCTGTAATGAATCGTTTTCATAAACCTAAAGATGAAAAACGCACTATTGTGCCTCTTAAGTCAGAGTTATTTCATGATTGGCTAAATGCCACACCAGATACGGCAAGAGATCTTCTAAGTCTTTACTCAATCCCAGAACTCACACTCTAAAGCTATTAAAAGGGTTATATTAATAATTAATATGATTCTAAATATTTGTATAAAATAAGGCATGTACTTAAGACGGATCGCCCCTTTTATTCTGATAACTTGTACATGCAGCGCTTGGGGTATTGATCTACAACCTAACGATGTTGTGGCGCCTCCACCGGGCAGGCATTCAGTCAGTATTAGTTATCTCAATACTGAAAATAATACTTTTTATAAAAATGGTTCGGTTGTGAAATCCAAGCCCTTTGCCAGCCCAGACATTGATGGGCAAGCGGCGCAACTGCGCATCAGCACTACATACACCGTTGGTGATCTGCCCGCAGCTTCTTATATACAACTGCCTTATGGCAGCATTAAGCCCGCTGGATCCCTTTCTTCATACCCCTCAAATACCGGCATTGGAGATACCGCATTCATGACGGCACTTTGGCCTTACTCCAATAGAGAGACGCGCAAATATCTAGGGGTTGCAGCTTATGTGATTGCTCCGACAGGAAGTTATAACAATCAACAGCCATTCGTTATTGGGGAGAACCGTTGGAAGGCGGATTTACAAATGGGTTATCAACAACCTATAACAAATAATGTAGATGGCATGATCGCTGTCGATACCATGTGGTTTAGCGCCAATAATGAATGCTCGGCTGCATGTTTTTCTGCGACCAACCAAAGCCTCAATCAAAAACCATTGACCACTACACAACTTGGTCCCATTTATAAGATTGATGAAACATATACGCTTGCAGCAAGTTATTTTTATGTTGCTGGCGGAGCAACAACTATTGGCAATGCTTACCAAAATAATACGGTGAACACCCAACGATATTTACTAAGCGCTGTGGGGCATTATCCGATTGGACGAATTACGATTCAATATGGCCGGGATATGGAAATCAAGAATGGCTTTTTTGAAAGTCGTAGATTAGCCGTCCGTTATCAAAAATCGTTCTAAGCAGATTTTTTAAAATACCGTTTAATCATAGTTACTCTAAAAGACAGTAGTAGTAATAGGATGAGGCCGTAAATCGCCACAGTTCCAACATCATTCTTCCCAGCCTTATGCCACCAGTAGTGGGCTATAACAGTACAAGCAATTACATATACTAATTTATGTAACATGCTCCAATATTTACTAAGGGTACGCACGGCCCAACGGTTAGAAGTCAAGGCTAAGGGTATTAACAAAACAAAGCTGATAAAGCCCATTGTGATAAAGGGTCTGTCCATGACGTCTTTTAACATCGCATGCCAATCAAAGTTCTGATCAAGCCAGAGCCAAATCGAAAAATGTATTAAGGCATAGAAAAAGCAAAAGAGGCCAAACATCCGCCGCATCTTGATCCATATTGTCCAAGTGGTAAGAAGGCGTAAGGGAGTCATTGCCAAAGTGACACATAAAAATACCAAGGCCCAGGTTCCCGTCGAGCGCGTTATCCATTCCACTGGATTGGCACCCAAGCCATCGTGCGTCCCGAGCCACAGCAGACGCATGATTGGCAACAAAGAGAGGATAAAGAAACTAGGTTTTAAATAAGGCATAAGACATATTAGACGACTTGTTTTTAAAGATTGCCTGTATACGAAAAAGCCACCTTACGGTGGCTTTCACAGAAATCAATCCACTATTAAGCCAAACTCAGCCCTTCTTTATAAAGCGGGAAGTTTCGAACTGGCCTTCCGATGGCAGCGGAAATGGCATTTGCTACAGCGGGACCGACTACACAAATTGTAGGTTCCCCTACGCCGCCCCAAAAATCATAAGTAGGCACGAGAACGGTTTCGATACGAGGCGTGGAAGCTAACTTGAGCAAAGGATAAGAATCCAAGTTTTGCTCCTTGATGCGGCCATTCTCAACAGTGATCTCGGGATTAAAAATTGCACCCAAAGCCATTGCTACTGAACCTTCAATTTGCTCGCGAGTGAGATACGGATTAACTACGTGACCAGAATTCAAAGCAAATACCAAGCGGTTGATCTTCACGATATTGTTTTGCACAGAAACTTCAGCAACGCATGCAGAGTAACTGGCATAACCCATAAACTGCGCTACGCCTCTAAAGTGTCCAGGAGGCAAAGGTTTATCCCAGTTGGCTTTTTTAGCGGCAGCATTTAATACGCCTAAATGCTTCGGATGACTTTGCATTAAGACTTGTCTAAATTGCACAGGGTCTTTGCCTGCTGCTTTGGCGCACTCATCCATAAAGCACTCCATGAAGAGGCCATTCTGATTAGTATTTACGCCACGCCATGGTCCAACAGGAACAAGGGTGTTCTTCATGACATATTCTGTTAGCAAAGTGGGGAAGGTGTATCCCAACTGCGCATCTGGACCTTTTTCATAAAAGCCCTGAAGCTGGCGCTCATCTTTGCCGTCTTTGATAGATTGAGGTGATGCCAGTGCATTAATTGACTGACCTGCTACTTTAATATGCATGCCTGTCACATTGCCAGAGCCATCAATACCAGCGGTCATTTTTGCCATGGCTATTGGGTGGTAGAAATCGTGCGTCATATCTTCTTCACGGCTCCAAATGACTTTGACAGGCACTCCAGGATACGCTTGGGCTACCTTAGCTGCATATCTGACAAAGTCTTGCGTAGATCCACGACGACCTAAACCGCAACCTGAATCTAATTTATAAACTTCGCACTTCTCCAATGGAAAGCCAGTGGCCTCAGATAGTGCAGCAAAAGATCCTTCACCATTTTGCGTAGGAACCCATGCCTCCGCACGATCGCCCGTGATCTTCACAGTGGCATTCATGGGCTCCATGGTGACATGCGCACGGAATGGCGTGTAATAAATGGCCTCTACTTTTTTGGCAGATCCAGATATTGCTGCGGGTGCATCACCCACTTTACGTTGCCAGAAATCACCCTGCTCATCCAATCCATCGCGCATCATTGTGTAAATGTCAGCTTGTGATACGTTCGCACCCTTACCTTCATCCCACAAAATAGGCAGAACATCTAAGGCAGTCTTGGCGCGCCACCAGGTATCTGCCACCAGTGCAACCGTATTGTCATTTACCCTGACAACGCCTTTGACACCACGCAGATTTTTGACCTTAGCCTCGTCATAACTCACTAACTTTCCACCAAATACGGGGCATGATTTGACGGCAGCACAAAGCATGCCAGGCATCTGCAAATCTAAACCATAGACCTTAGTGCCATTGACCTTATTGGCAGTATCGATACGAGCGTATGGCTGTCCAGCCACCTTCCAAGTTCTAGGATCTTTTAAGGTAATGGACTTTGGATCGGGTGGCGTCAGGGTAGAGGCAAGTTCAGCCACCTTTCCATAAGTAGTTTTACGTCCTGTTGGCACATGGGTAATAACACCCTTATCAACGATTAATTCGCTAACAGGAACGTTCCACTGATTGGCAGCAGCTTGAACCAACATGATGCGCGCTGCTGCTGCGCCACGACGAACGTAGTCTTCAGAAATCCGGATACCACGGCTACCACCGGTGCCATGCTCACCCCAAACGCGCTTACGCACTAAGCTTTGCCCTGGAGTAGCAGATTGTGTTTTAACTTTTTTCCAGTTGCACTCCAACTCTTCGGTCACTAACTGCGCTAAACCAGTACGGGTGCCTTGGCCCATTTCGGAGCGGGCGATTCTGATAAATACAGTGTCATCCGGTTTAATGCTGACCCATGCATTGACCTCTGCTTCGCCAAATTGGGTTGGGGTATTGGGATCATATTTACTATCTGCTTGCGCAAAGGCAAGTTCTGGCAATGCGCCTATTCCCAGCATCAAGCCGCCACCCACTAGGGTGCCCTTGATAATAAAATCGCGACGGGAAAGATTTTCCAATGTCTTGTTCTGTGTGTTCATCATCTTCCCCTTATCCACGTGTCGCTAGAGAAGCGTCGTATTGCGCAAGGACATCTGCTAATTTTTTCTGCCCAGATGCCACATGTATACCATCCCGAATTTTTTGATAGGTTCCACAACGACATACATTGGACATCGCATTATCAATATCAGCATCCGTTGGCTTAGGATTTCTCTTGAGTAAGGCTGCTGCTGCCATCACTTGGCCTGACTGACAATATCCACACTGAGGAACATCCAATGCAATCCAAGCTTTTTGTACTGGATGGGAATTATCTTTAGAGAGCGCCTCAATCGTTGTAATTTTGGCTGCCCCAACACTCGATACAGGCACCGAACAGGAGCGCACTGGCTCACCATTCATATAAACAGTGCATGCACCGCATTGCGCAACTCCGCACCCATACTTTGTTCCTGTTAAGCCAACTACCTCGCGAATCGCCCAAAGTAAGGGCATATTAGGCTCAACATCAATATTATGAATTTGGCCATTAATGGTTAATTGCATTCCTATCTCCTTAGTCTATTTTTAATACTTTTTTATGTTTTAAATGACTATAAATCATTATTGGCGCAAGGATGCAGCCCCCTCATGAATCAAGGCTTCCTGACTGGACGCAAGCCATTGTCCGTAAAAACCCTAGAACCCCAAGTCGATTGCATCAAACTAATCAATTGGGCCATCTGCGCCTGATGTGGATCTTTGCACCACAGAGAATAGCGAGTTGCTAGCTCAATATCCCCCGGGAAAGGGCCAAGCAAACTTTCAGGCCAGGCTTGAATGATTTCGCTCACTTGAGTGATGCCCAATTCGACCTTTTTTGATTTAACCAGCTTCATTGTCTCTACACCATCAGAGGCCAAAATCGCTTTCGCCATCACCTCCTTTTCAATGCCTAGCTGTTGAATTAAGGATTGAAAATATCGGCCAACGGTTGCACCCCTGGCTGGATCTGAGAATGCAATGCTGCGTGCATTTAACAGGACCTTCCTTAGTTGCTCGCTAGTTTCGATGGGTTGCCTTACCTTGCTAGAGCTCGCAATACCTGCGACAGTATCTGCAAGCGCAATGGGGGCTGAAGCCTTCAATCTCCCTGTCCTTAATGCTTCATTTATTCTAGATTCGGTAGTGATTAAGCATGAGCTGTTGGCGTCCTCGAAAAAATGTTTCTCTGCTGCTCCAGCAGTATCAAAAGAATTCACCACTCGATCACCTGGATTTAAGCCATTGAAGACAGCGGCAAATTGCACCATTGGGAGCTTCACGCCGGCGGCTGAATAGATCTGAAAATCCATTGACCAGGCTGATGATGAAAATAGATAAGTCCAAAAAAGCGCTAGCGGTATTAATTTTTTCACCATCATTTACTAAGCCACATATTAAGCAAAGAAAATTCAGAGGAGGTTAATGGCTCAGCGAGAATGATGAGACTCATCATTGTCAGTAAAATCATAAAAATAGTTTGCGGGATAGTCATTAAGGTCGCGTATTTTGCTGATGAAGTGATGCGCATGGCATATGCATGCGTTAATACCAAAGCAATTACATGCCCAAGAACAATCGAACATACCGCCAGATACCAAATCTGACTAACATCAATTAAGCCAATCACTGGTCGAAATTGAGCCCCACCAATAAGATTCCAGCCAAGCCCAAAGGGATCAGAGATCAAAAAGATGATGCTCTGACCTTGTGTAAACAAACTTGAGAAATTGTGAGCAAAGAGGTAGGCAATCGCTATAGGAATGAGAGGGCGAGAAAAACGTTGCATAATCTGGCCGATAGAGACCGTTGGCACAATTTGATGTGATACCCAACAAGCGAAGTAGTAGACCCCAAAAAAAGAAAGCCAAAGAGAGATTAAGCCGATAGTTCCCTCTAAGTACCCATTGCCTAGAGTAGCGTCAAGTCCAATGATATTTAAAGCTTCTTGAAAAAATGGCCATGCACCACTCCCATGAATACCATCAAACAATACGATAATTAACATGGCAATAATGAAAGCGGTTAAGCCCTTAGAGGTGTGATAGTGGTCCCCAGACAATAAAATTCCACGGCCAGGAAGCCTTACCGTCACCATTGATGACTGCGCTTGAAAACCCAGTATCCCGAACTCTCCGAGCAAATTAAAGCAGATCGAGAAAAAGTCAAATTGCTTAATCCATACACTTTTTCCAAGTACTGCCATACCCAACATACTGACAATCGTCCAAATGAGAGCGAGCGTAGCAATCTTTTGAGGAACGAATGCAATTGGATAAACTACTTCCATCCAACCCCACATCAACAAAAAGAAAGTGGCAGGATAGATCCCCACTTTAGCTGGCACAGTAAAGGTAGGGAAACGTCTTTTTAAACCGAAGTGTTGCAAGGCCTTATGAAGGCAATCAAATAATGCACTCCATGGATTAAGGAGAGGCCAAAAATTGCCCACGAGTGAAATGCATAAGGAGAATCCGACCCACCAATTAATCCAAATAAAAGTTGGGGCTAAATTCATCAAGGGATTTTGGGGGCCAAAATAGCCCGCCGCGATTACTAGAACCAGCAGTAACAGACTGATCGCCCGCAGAAAATATATTAGCCAGCCAAGCAAAGGACTCCTTGAAAAGGCAAAAGTGTATTGCCCCTTCCATCTATCAAAGTAGCTCCAATACTGAGTTGATATCAGAATGAGCAAAAAACTCAATCCCAAGATCATGGCACTGCCCATCAGAAAAAATTCTAGGGGAATGGGAAGGTCATAGCGCTCATCAAAACTATGAGCACCCACATTAAATGGGATAAGAAAAAAGCTTAATACGGAGCTAACGACTAAGGAACGCACTACTTCGGATAGATCTCAAGTAAAGCCAAGGGTTCAGAATGATGAATACCTTTGCCACGCTCACTCTCAGGATGCCACTCCACTCGATAGCGACCAGTAGCAGTAGCAATGAACGAATACACGCTTGGATCCTTAGCTTTAATTGTCTGATCTATATGGTAGGCATGAATGTGGAGCTCACCATCAGCATCACTGAGCACTTTCCAGCGAATGCGATCACCCTTTTGCACTTTCATTAAGTAAGATCCTTTTGGAACCTTACCGTTTTGAATATTTAACTCAAACTCCTTCTCGGCAGCCTGGCAACAGAGCGCACCAAGTATGAAGATGCCCGCTAGAGCTAACTTAAGCAGTTTCAGAGAATGAAAAGCATGAGACCCCATAACTTACCGATCGGCAGCCTTCCAATTGGCAATCGCTTTAGCAGGCCCGGTAAGGGAAATAATATGCATCCCAGTATTAGCGCGATCAACGATATAAATGTAACCCCGTGAATCTACTTCTACGTTGTTTGTTTGAATTACCTTCTTATCGGATGCTGCAGTAAACGGTAACTTACCCCTTTGAGTTACAGGCGTCTCCAGTACTACAGTATTTGCATTCATTGCAGGAATGAAATAGCCCACCTCTTTTGGGGCAAATGGATCTCTTATATCTACCGCCCTAACCCCAGCATTAAAGTAGGAGAAGAACATCAACTTACGATAGAAGACATCAGTCATATTTTCATTTGAAGAATGCGTACCAAAGCGACCGCCCTTAGAGCAGTAATTAGCAGTTTTCTCAGGCACTCCCCAGTTGGCTACACCAAATGGCTTCTTCTCATTGCTGATGTCCACAACCCACACCATTTGGCGTCCCTCTAGGCACTCCTTCTGAATTGCCTCATTGGTAACCACTAAAAAGTCTCGCTTAGAACCCAGTAAATTTTTTGAGAATTCTTCAATCTTGACATCCATTAATGGAAATGTCGTATGTGCGCCATGCATGACTGGCATATCCACTCTAGAAATCTGGGGGTAGAGTAGGTTCTCTGGCGTTGGGTCTTTAGGGCCATTTAACAATTTGTCACGATCAACAATCTGAATAATGCCATTGGTATTTGTGCCATATCCAAAGTACACACGATTGCCTTTAGGGCCAGTAGACATTGCACCATGCAGTTGCACTGGAACATCACCTGAAGCACCAGGTTGTTGACCAACTAAACCAAAATCACGAATGAATACTGGCTTCTCAGGATCAGAAAGATCATAGATTTGGGTCATGCGATTAGTTCGCCATTGAGGATTGCCTGATACAAGATATGCAATTCCTGTATCGCATTCCCAAAAACTCTTATGAGTCCCTTTCAAGCCCTTTACCACTGTTGTCAATAGAACAGGATCTTCCGGCTTAGTCACATCCCAAATTTCATGCGCTTGGTTGCCGAAGACCCGAAGCATATAAAACTTATTCTTATTAGCCTTAGGAAGTGTCTCGCCACTACAAACACGAACCATCTGGGCTCCGCCCTGCTCAGCCTTACCTTCTTCTCCAGGTACGTGGGCTAAATACTTTGGATGCTTTACATCAGTGACATCAACAATAGAGGTACCGTTCTCCTCCATTTTTCCATTCAGAGGATTTAGCTTGTTATCACCATGATGTCCAATATAGGCAATCCATCGATTACCTTGTTTTTGAATAGTGGGTTGATAGGCAGTTCTTCCCTGCAAATCGTTATAGCCTTCTAGGACCATATTCTTTGCTGAGTCAACGCCCTGCGCCATCGCAGCATTGGTCAGCGCACAGAAAAAAACCACAATAGATGAGATGCTAAATACTTTCATACCGTCTCCAGTTCACAGACATCAAACAAGGATATTTCAAGACATTATTAACGGCTAATGTTCCATTGAAACTCTTCGTTCATTTTAATCTAATACCTAACTAAGCCTCAGACTGAATATCACGAGCCTTTACTAATCCAGTCCTCTTATCTAAAGCCTTGACTATAAATTCCGTAAATTGATCGGAGGCATAGGAATGTATTTAATTAATTGCATCGCAGCAATCATGTCTGGTAAAGCTATATCTGTTCGACCAGCAATTAATCCACCCGACTTTGTCGGGCAGGAATGACACCTGAAAAAAACAGATGCAAGCCTCAAAATTAGCCGTCACGCTATTTCTTATGGGGATGAAGTCATTGAATATCGCCACCGTTATGTCAACACAAGAATGTGTAAGTACCAAAATCATATTGGACTTAAAGAATGAAAATTTAGACTGAGATTAATCACTCTAAGCCCCTTTTATTTGCTATTCTCAAGATTCAAACTAAGGATATATATGACTAACGAAGACCAAACCCAAAACGACGAAGATTTTGACTACGGGTGTGAGTGCGCCATGACCTTACTGAACGAACCCACTGAAGACTGTCTAAATGACCTCATTGATGAACTAGACGAGGATGGCATGATTTCCACAGAAGTAGTTTACGGCTTATTGGCCACTATCCTCATGAGCATCAACGAAGAGGATTCCGAAGGGGAAGAGCATTAATTTTCTGGGCTAAGACATCCATCATCTTAGCCATCTGAATATCCAGCACCGTCAATCCTTGGGCGGAATGGGTACTTAAGTGGACGAGAACTTTATTCCAGGAATTTGACCAATCGGGATGGTGATCTATCTCCTCTGCATACTGAGCGCATTGCTTCATAAACTCAAATGCCAAACTAAAGTCGGAAAATATAAATTCTCTGAAAATCGTTTGCGTTTGTAAGTCAACTTTCCATAGGGGTATCGCGCCCTGAAAATCAAAATCCTGAGGTAGCACTGAAGCGTTCATTTAAGCGTCCACGCTCTGAGAAAGTAATTGAAGATCATTTGGATAAAGCCAGCGCCATTCACCTGGAGCTAAATCTTGCGGCATTACATAGGCACCAATCTGCGTGCGATGCAACTGCTCTACATGATTACCGGCTGCAGCCATCATGCGTTTTACTTGGTGATAACGCCCTTCTACGATCGTCATTGCCAAGGTTTTTTCCGACAGCAAGTCACAGGCTTTAGCAAAACACGGCTTTGGATCATCATCCAATACAACGCCCTTCAGCAGATGATCAATTTGCTTTTCGGTGATGGGATCAGGTGTAGTAATTTCATATACCTTGCCAATATTTTTCTTAGGTGTGGTCATCTTATGGATAAATTGACCATCATCAGAGATCAAGAGCAAACCAGTAGTGTCATAGTCTAGGCGTCCCACACATTGCAAGCCACGCTCTACAAATGGACTGGGCAGTAAGCTATAGACGCTAGGGTGATGAGTGGTTTTATGAGAGCACTCATAATTGAGTGGCTTATGAAAAGCAATATAGGCCTTCTCGTGATACTCCCAATCTTTTCCTTCCACATTCAGCACTAAGCCATCTGGCGGAATGCGCTCATCCGGAGTCCCAGCCAATACGCCGTTTACCTTCACTAGATCTGCATATACGAGATCTGCGCAATACCTACGCGTACCAAAGCCCTGGCTGAAGAGGATTTTTTCGAGAGAAATGGGTTTTGCCATATATGCCGCAAAGGATACTACAGAGAGCCCTTAAAACGAGATACTGCTCGGCATTACAAGCAATTCATTATTATCAAAGGTATTGCTTTTAACTCTTCCCTAACATCATGCTCTCATCACCTACACCCCGCTCACCACTTCATACTCGAGAAATCTGCTTTGAAGGCTTTGCTCGTGAAGATGGATTCTGGGATATCGAGGCACATCTTAAAGATACCAAATCCCACCCATTCACTACTGGTGCCAAAACCTGGGTTCCCGGGGAGCCCATTCATGACATGTGGATTCGGGTGACCGTTGATAGTCAATTGGTCATTCACGATATTGAAGTAGCAATGGATAGCCATCCACATCCAGAATGTCCTGAAGTTATCCCACCAATGGATGGACTCATTGGGGCGCGTATAGGCAAAGGGTGGCGCAAAACCATTGAAACCCATTTGGGCGGCATTAAAGGATGCACGCATTTACGCGAGCTTCTCAATAATGTTGCTACTGCAGCCTATCAATCGATTCCAGGCGCCCTATTTGATCCAGATGAAGCCAAGCCACCGCTCTATTTGGGCAAATGCAAATCTTGGGATTTTGATGGTCCAGTTGTGATGCGCATCTATCCCAAGTTTTATCAATGGAAGAATCGGGAAGTGAAGTCTTAAAGCTCGCCGCGGTGGATGTTGAATGCATTAAAAGATTGTTGTACTGGCATGACTTCTAAAACATTGATATTCATATGTGCCGGCAATGTAGCTGACCAATACACCGTCTCAGCAATATCATCCGCACTCAGAAATTGCACACCGCTATAGATCTTTTCTACTTTCTCATCATCGCCTTTAAAGCGCACATTAGAAAATTCAGTTCCGCCACACATACCCGGCTCAATACAACTCACACGTACCGGCGTCCCAATGAGATCGGCCCGCATATTGAGACTAAATTGCTTTACAAAAGCCTTGGTGCCGCCATATACATTGCCGCCCGGATAGGGATAGTTAGCCGCTACCGATCCAATATTAATAATATGACCGCGCTTGCGATCAACCATGCCAGGTAAAAATGCTCGACTCATATGAACCAAGCCTTTGATATTGGTGTCAATCATCCGATCCCAATCTTCTAAAAATGCTTTGGGCGCAGGCTCCAAGCCCAAGGCTAGACCAGCGTTATTGACTAAGATGGTGACCTTAGAAAAATCTGCGGGCAAAGTTTTCGGAAAGGCGTCGACCATCACGCTATCGCAAACATCAAGCGCCACCGTCAATAGCTTTTTCTGCTGCTCTAGAGGAAGTGATGCTTTTAATGCATCTAAACGCTCTACTCTCCTGCCGGCTGCAATCACTTTATGACCATTGGCTAAAAAGCGACGTGCAATAGCCTCCCCAAATCCAGAAGTAGCGCCTGTGACTAAAACTATGTGTTCCATATCGCGATTTACCTTTTGAAAAATTTATCCATGATCTATTAAGTATGCGCCGTCTATTTTGGCGGCGCCCGATTTCACCAGAGCCTGAGCTAGCCATTGAGAAAATTCATCCGCTCCCAGATTCAATTGCTTGGCAGCCTCTCTAAGGGCTGGAGTGTTGTCTATCCACTCATTCACTAATGTGATTTCTTTTTTCTGCCACTCCAACAACTTGTACTTCAAAAGCACTTTGGCACCATG
>CAILON010000132.1 GCA_903835865.1 uncultured beta proteobacterium | reverse complement strand
CCAGATAATTTGCATATCGGGTTAGTGGCAATCAGGCCAGGAACCGGTGAAATCGTTGCTCTATATGGTGGTCGAGATTATTTAGCGCGCCAACTCAGCGATGCAACACAATCAATTGCATTAGCTGGTTCAACTTTTAAACCCTTTGCAATCGTCGCCGCCCTTGAACAGGGAATTCCATTGACTTCAATGTGGAACGGTGATTCACCACAAGTATTTGACGATGCCGGCAAACCCTACGAAGTATCAAATTACGGCAATGAGGGTTGGGGCCAAATAGATTTGTTATATGCAACTAAACACTCAGTCAATACAGTCTTTGTTCCACTTGGAATACATGTTGGTCCAACAGCCGTCGTAGATGTTGCACGACGAGCAGGAATTCCAGAGTCTGTTGCAATGATGCCAACGCCATCAGTTGTTCTCGGTGTAGCAAGTCCTCACGTGATTGATGTGGCAAATGCCTATGCAACTTTTGCAGCGCAAGGCATCAAATCCAAACCATATTTGGTAACCCAGGTCATTGGGCCAAATAAAGGTGTCTTGTATGAAGCAAGGCCTGAAACACAGGAGGTCTTTTCAAAAGAAGTTATGGCCGATCTAACCTATGCACTCAAAGGTGTAGTCACGGGTGGTACAGGTGCTGCAGCTCTAGCTTTAGGACGCCCGGCAGCTGGAAAAACTGGAACCTCGCAATCAAATGCATCTGCTTGGTTTAGTGCCTACACACCACAATTAGCAGCATCTGTTGCCTTCTTTAGGGATAGTGCATCAGAGACCCTCAATGGAATTGGCGGGCTTACATCCCTTACTGGCGGAACCTTCCCTGCAAAAATCTGGACCGCCTTTATGAAGGGTGCCTTAAAAGGACAAGAGGTAATGGATTTCCCCGCACCGTCAAATATTGGCGGACTTGATCCCGTTGTGATGACATCGGGCGGCATACAAACTCGCAAACCATAATTTCCAATGCGATTAAAAGTAGCCATCGCTCTTGCGCTTTTTGCGTCACTAATCTCCTTTGCAAAGTTTTCTCACTGCGAAGGGACAACATGGGCAACGCCAGATCAATATATTCACGCCTGCTATAGCGATTTACCATCACTTTTTAGTGAGCGCGGCTTAGATAAGAATGAATGGCCTTATGCCAGCGATTCAAATGCCGTTGAGTATCCAGTCCTAACAGGGATGGTGATGTATGCGACGGCAGCATTAGTCAATTCCCCTATCTCTTACTTCAATGTGAATGTAATTTTCTTAGCAATCCTTTTCATCGGAATAGTTTTAATAACCAGAAAATGAAACCCCAGTTTGCCTATTTATTACCAGTTGCCCCAGCGATGATTGCATCTCTCTATATCAACTGGGATCTCTGGGCGATTATTACAATGATGCTTGCAATCCATTGGTTCGATCGCCAAGCGTATCTATATAGCGCATTAGCAATGGGTGTTTCAATCTCTACTAAGTTTCTACCAATCTTTTTGCTTTTACCAGTTGCTTTTATTCTCTGGCGCAAAAACCACATCAAAGAGTTAGTGGTTTATTTAGCAACAACCATTGGAATTTGGCTAGCAATCAATCTGCCATTTGCCTTAACTACACCAACAGGATGGTGGAGGTTTTACAAACTTAACTTAGAGCGAGGCGCCGATTGGGGTTCTATTTGGTTAGCCCTTAGCCAGCTAGGCCTAGGTCTAACTAATTTGAATTATTTATCAATCTTGCTTCTCT
>CAILON010000131.1 GCA_903835865.1 uncultured beta proteobacterium | reverse complement strand
TTTGCAAAACTTACATCGGAAGCTCATTTAATCTAAAATCGACTTTTATACGCGCAATTAGGCGCAAGAATATATGTTAGGTTAGCAGCATGAGCACAATTCCAATTACCAAGCGCGGTGCAGAACTTCTGAAAGAAGAGTTGCACCGCCTAAAGCATGTTGAGCGTCCATCTGTTATTAACGCTATTTCTGAGGCTCGCGCACAAGGTGACCTATCGGAAAATGCTGAGTATGACGCAGCGAAGGAAAAGCAAGGCTTCATTGAAGGTCGTATTCAGGAGTTAGAGAGCAAACTTTCAGCAGCTCAAATTATCGACCCCTCTACATTAGATGTTACCGGTCGAGTGGTTTTTGGTGCGACTGTTGATCTCGAAGATCTAGAAGATGGAACCAAGCTGACCTATCAAATCGTCGGCGATGATGAGGCAGATATCGCCTTCAATAAAATCTCTATTAGCTCTCCTATTGCCCGCGCATTAATTAGCAAAGAAGAGGGCGATGTTGTTGCTGTCCAAGCTCCGGGCGGTAATCGTCAGGTAGAAATCTTAGCGATACGCTACATCTAATTAGTAGAGTTGGGCAATAGTGATGCAGCTGCCAAGTGCTTCAAACTTTCCTGGGGCACAAAGACTATTTACCCTTTTGACTGGATTATGGGTAGGCAGTTTATTTACTACTGGTTATCTAGTTGCCCCAACTATTTTTAGCACTTTGACTGATCGTCAGGTAGCTGGAATGGTTGCAGGTAGCATCTTCAGAGTAGAAGCTCTCATCAGCTCCATATTATGTATTGCATTAATGGTCTTAGCCAATTTGCTTATTAATAGGGGTCTTACACAGTACCGCATTATCCGCTGGCTTTTATTGGGAATGCTGCTGTGCTCACTAGCTGCTTTATTTGTTTTCATTCCGTGGATGAATACGCTACGAGATGAGGCGCTGCTACAAGGAATGCCTGTCATGCTGTCACCATCAGCGAGTCTCTTTGGAATGCTACATGGCGTATCTAGCGCAGTCTTCTTAGTGCAAAGTGCACTTGGCCTATATTTACTTTGGCGACTCACTAAAAATACACATTAAAAAACGCCGACTCGCGGCGTTTTAGCTTTTACATAAATCTTTAAGATCCAAGTGATTTCTTTTTGGTGCTACTCATGCGTACCTTGCGCCTTTTAACTGGAGCAGGTGCAGCAGCTGCCTTACGGTAGCCCGGGGATGACCAACCAATTTTAGATTCTGCGGCATCAGCACGCAGCACTCGTTTTTTGGGCGTAGCAGATTTAACCGCTGCTGCTCGTGTAAATGGTGACTTATTTGCGGCAGAGCGACGATCTGATCTTTCGGAGTCACTGGTACGAATACCTGTTTTTGCCACCACACGGTTTGGTTGGCGTTTAGTACGCGGAGCTTGTAAACTTTTTTTCGTTTGCTTAGGAGATCTACCCAAGTTGCTCAATGCTTCGTCAACAATATCTTTGGGCTTCCAGATCACTAGTAATTTGCCAATGTGTTGAACCGGCGCTGCGTTTAATTTATCGCAAAGTTCTTCATACATCGCAATACGCGCATCACGATCATCACCAAAAACTCGTATCTTGATGAGGCCGTGGTGACTAATAGCCAACTTTGCCTCTTTAATAACAGCAGGTGTAAGTCCATCTCCACCAATCATGACGACAGGACTTAGATCATGTGCGTCTGTTTTGAGGGATTTTCGTTGTGTAGGGGTAATAGTGAGAGCAGTCATGGGTTCGATGATAGAGCATTGACTATGGAAATTAGGGCTGATTTGGACTATTTACAAGGTTTTAGCTCGATTCCTTTGCCTTAGGACGCATAAACAAGGAAAATGGAGGGCGAAAGTGGGTAAGTTGTGGCAAAGAATAAATTTAATAAAAGTTGGTTACAGGATCATTTAACGGATCCGTATGTGAAGATGGCTCAAAAAGAGGGCTATCGTGCTCGAGCTGTTTACAAGCTAAGCGAAATTGATGAACAAGATCACCTCATTAAAGCGGGTATGACTGTCATTGATCTTGGAAGCGCTCCAGGCAGTTGGTCACAGTACGTACGCAATCGTTTAACTGAGTTGGGTAAAGCAAATCCCAAAATTGAGTCCGGCAAACCGGACGGCATCATCATTGCGATTGATATTTTGCCTATGGAGGATATTGCGGACGTTAGCTTTATTCAGGGTGATTTTCGTGAGGACGAGGGCTTAGCGGCCCTAGAAGCACTCTTGCCTAAGGATGCAGAAGGCAAGGTTGATCTCGTTTTATCGGATTTGGCTCCCAATCTATCGGGCGTTGGTGTTGCCGATGCAGCCAGAATGGCATTTTTAGCTGAGATTGCCTTGGATTTTGCTACAGCACACCTAAAGCCCGAAGGCGCTCTTTTGATTAAGTGCTTCAACGGTAGTGGCTATAGTCAAATCGTTGAATCCTTTAAAAAGGTCTTCAAAACAGTCGCATCTAGGAAGCCAAAGGCATCTAGGGCTCGTTCCTCAGAAACCTTCCTGTTGGGTAGAAACCTCAAACTACCAAAATAGGCCCCAATACCCCCCGAAATATAAGGGTTTATTAAATAAATATGTCATTAGCCCTTGAAAAAGGCTGGTAGTAGAATCAAATACTTAGGTAGCAATCCGCTTTAACTGCTGGGTTAACCCAGAAAAGGACTCATTTTGAACAGCAATATGTTCCAAAAAATCGGTGTATGGCTCATTGTGGGCTTAGTGCTTTTTACTGTTTTCAAACAGTTTGATAAGCCTAAGGACCAGACTCAAGTCACGTATTCCCAATTCATGGATGACGCCAAAGCAGGCAAAGTGAAGCGTGTTGATGTTCAAGGCCGTACATTGCAAGTAACACCGGCTGATGGCAATAAATATTCGATCATCTCTCCAGGCGACATCTGGATGGTAGGTGATTTGATGAAATACGGCGTTCAAGTTACTGGTAAGGCTGATGATGAGCCTAATATGCTCGTTTCTGCTCTGTACTATCTTGGGCCAACCTTACTCATTATTGGATTTTGGTTTTTCATGATGCGCCAGATGCAGGGTGGCGGTAAAGGCGGTGCATTTTCTTTTGGAAAATCTAAAGCACGCTTGATTGATGAAAATAGCAATACGGTTACTTTTGCAGATGTAGCGGGTTGCGACGAAGCCAAAGAAGAAGTTTTTGAATTAGTAGAATTCTTAAAAGACCCCCAGAAATTTCAAAAGCTAGGTGGACGCATTCCACACGGCGTTTTGCTAGTTGGCCCTCCAGGTACCGGTAAGACCCTTTTAGCGCGTGCGATTGCAGGTGAGGCTAAAGTGCCGTTCTTCTCAATTTCTGGATCCGACTTCGTAGAAATGTTTGTAGGTGTTGGAGCCTCTCGCGTACGCGATATGTTTGAGACGGCTAAGAAGAATTCTCCTTGCATCATCTTTATTGATGAGATTGATGCGGTCGGTCGTCATCGTGGCGCCGGTATGGGCGGTGGTAATGATGAGCGCGAGCAAACATTGAACCAAATGTTGGTTGAAATGGATGGCTTTGAAAGTAATAGCGGTGTGATTGTGGTGGCTGCAACCAACCGCTCAGATGTGTTAGATAAAGCACTGTTACGCCCAGGTCGTTTTGATCGCCAAGTACATGTAGGGTTGCCTGATATTCGGGGTCGCGAACAAATCTTGCAAGTGCATATGCGCAAAGTTCCGATTGATCCAGACGTCAATGCTGCTGTATTGGCGCGTGGCACTCCTGGGTTCTCTGGCGCAGACCTTGCCAACTTAGTTAACGAATCTGCATTGTTCGCCGCTCGTCGCAATAAGCGCGCGGTAGATATGAAAGACTTCGAGGACGCAAAAGACAAGATTTACATGGGTCCAGAGCGTAAATCTGCCGTGATGCGTGAAGAAGAGCGGCGTAATACGGCCTATCACGAATCTGGTCATGCTGTTGTAGCAAAGGTTTTACCGAAAGCTGATCCAGTTCACAAGGTAACTATCATGCCGCGGGGTATGGCCCTTGGTGTTACTTGGCAATTGCCTGAATTTGATCGTGTGAATCTATACAAAGACCGCATGTTAGAAGAGATAGCAATCTTGTTTGGTGGCCGAGCTGCCGAGGAACTTTTCTTGCACTCTATGAGTACCGGCGCATCGAATGATTTTGAGCGTGCTACAAAAATGGCGCGTGATATGGTGACCCGTTATGGTATGAGTGATAGCTTAGGTACGATGGTTTATGTCGATACCGAATCTGAAAGTATCTTTGGTCGCAACAGCACTAAGACTGTTTCAGAATTAACTCAGCAGAAAGTGGATGCTGAAATCAGAATGCTAATTGATAGTCAATATGCCTTAGCAAGATCTATTCTCGAGCAAAATCGCGATAAGGTAGAGACTATGGTTGCTGCATTGCTGGAATGGGAAACTATTGATGCAGAGCAGATTACTGACATCATGGAAGGTCGCCCCCCAAGAACGCCTAAGCCACCTCCAGCGACGACCTTTGGTAATTCCGCTGGAACAACAGGTCCAGCTGCTGGGAACGCCCCAGCAACAGCCTAGCTGCTTATTCATCTGCTCGTTCGATGACTCAGCTAAACCAGCCCGCAACATGGCGTTGCGGGCGTTTTCTTTTTGATTTCAGTAAACGTAAGCGCCCAGTCATCATGGGTATTCTGAATGCAACACCCGACTCATTTTCAGATGGTGGTCGATTTAGAACTCCTCAAGATGCCATAGTTCAAGCTGAGCAGATGATTACCAATGGTGTGGATCTCATTGATATTGGCGGTGAATCTACACGTCCTGGAGCAGAACCCATTTCTTTGCAAGAAGAGTTAGATCGAGTACTTCCCATCATCGAAGCGTTGAAAGATTGCGGTATTCCTCTTTCTGTAGATACCTATAAAGCAGAGACGATGCGCCAATCTTTAAGGGCTGGCGTAGATTGTGTAAATGATATTTGGGCTCTTAGGCAAGAAGGCGCTGTAGATGCAGTCATGGAGAACTCCAGTTGCGGCATTGTTTTGATGCATATGCAGCGCAATCCACAAACAATGCAATTTGATCCAGAGTATGTCGATGTTATTGGCGAGGTAATGCAATTTTTACGTGAACGCGCCGAGCTTTTAGTTCAAAAAGGGGTGGATAAGGACCGTATTGCAATAGATCCTGGTTTTGGGTTTGGCAAAAGTCTTGAGCACAATTTAAATATGTTGTCTAACTTTGGAACTTTCTCAAAGTTGAGTTATCCCGTGTTGGCCGGTATTTCCCGCAAATCGATGATTGGTAAAGTTACCGGTAAAGATACAAATGGGCGGGTAGCCGCTAGCGTTGCAGCTGCCGTCATGGCTGCAGATCGTGGTGCCAAAATTATCCGTGTACATGATGTCCCTGAAACGGTCGATGCCCTAAAGCTGTGGGAAGCGATTCAACTCCATAAATTACCTAAAGATTGAGGCATCTAGACCCCAGTTTTATAATCAAATCTATGAAAAAACAATACTTTGGTACTGATGGCATTCGCGGAGAAGTGGGGCAATTTCCAATAGTCCCTGACTTTATGACGCGCCTAGGTTACGCCGCTGGAAAAGTTCTCACTAAAGACGCAAAGCCAGGCGAGCGAAGCAAGGTATTGATCGGCAAGGACACCAGAATCTCAGGTTATTTATTAGAAGCCGCATTAGAGGCAGGCTTTGCTGCTGCCGGTGTCGATGTCATGTTGTGCGGTCCAATGCCAACTCCAGGGGTTGCTTACCTTACAAAGGCATTACGTTTGTCCGCTGGTGTAGTAATTTCTGCATCACACAATCCTTACCAAGATAACGGGATTAAATTTTTCTCTGCTAACGGTGATAAATTATCCGATGATTTTGAATTGGCTATCGAGGCTGAATTAGAAAAGCCAATGGGTTGCGTCAATTCGCAAGAGTTAGGTAAGGCATTTCGTTTGGATGATGCCGCAGGCCGTTACATTGAATTTTGTAAATCTACCTTTCCGGGCGATCTTAATCTCAAAGGTCTGAAATTAGTGATTGACTGCGCTAATGGCGCTGCATATCACATTGCACCTTATGTCTTTCATGAGCTTGGCGCAGAAGTTATCTCTATTGGTGTTAGTCCAGATGGACGCAATATCAATGATGGCTGTGGCGCTACCGCACCAGAGGCATTAATAGCTAAGGTTAAAGAAACAAAAGCAGATTTAGGCATTGCCTTAGATGGCGATGCTGATCGCTTACAGATGGTGGATGCCTCAGGTCGTTTATTTAATGGAGATGAACTACTTTATGTCCTTGCCAAGGATCGCGTAGATCGTGGTCAGAAGCTTGGTGGGATTGTCGGCACTTTAATGACGAATCTTGCCATAGAGAATGCTATCAAGTCACTTGGCATTGGGTTTGAACGTGCCAATGTCGGCGATCGATATGTATTGGAACTCTTAAAGCAAAAGGGCTGGATTATCGGAGGCGAGGGATCTGGCCATTTATTGTGCTTAGACCAACACTCCACGGGCGATGGCACAATTGCCGCATTGCAAGTACTTGCAGCCATGAGTAAAAACAAGAAAAGCCTTGCCCAGCTACTAGAAGGCGTCAATATATTCCCCCAAGTACTTCTAAATGTACGCTTCAAGCCTGGCTATGATTGGAAGGCTGACCAAAGTCTTGCAAAACAAATAGCCAAAGTCGAATCTGAGCTCAAAGGAATCGGGAGGGTGCTTATTCGTGCCTCAGGTACCGAGCCTTTGGTGAGGGTGATGGTTGAAACTCAGAATGCCGATATTGCAATGGCTGCTGCTAAGAGTATTGCTGAGTTAGTACCAGTCGCCTAATATGAATATGACTTCTAAAACCTTCACTTCTATGCGCCGATTATTCGTTGGCATTCTTTTTGCTGCATGCTTCCCGCTGGTTTTTCATTCGGCTATTGCACAAACCACTGTAAGTAAGCCTAAAAATATCATTATATTATTTGCTGACGGTACCACCAGTAGCCAATATGAATTTGGTCGATACTCAAGTGCGCAATTAAGAAGCAAACCATTTGCAGTTACTGATGTGGTCATTGCTAAAGGCAATTACCAATTAATGAAAACAGAATCTGCAAATTACTATGTGACTGACTCAGCTGCTGCAGCTTCAGCAATGTCCATTGGCTATAAGGTCAATAATGGGGTTATATCTGTTACGCCCGATGGGCAAATGCCCCGCACTTTGATGAAAGTTGCTAAGGACAATGGCAAAAGGATTGGTTTGATTAGTACCGCTCCAATTTATGATGCTAGTCCAGCGGCATTCAGCGTTCATGCTAAATCACGCCGAGATAATGAAGCTATAGTAAGCCAATATTTAGAGCTGTCTCCCGAGTTGTTGATGGGTGGTGGTTCAAATTACTTTTTGCCCAGCTCTCAACCTGGAGGAAAGCGCCAGGATGGGCGCAATATTATTAAAGAATTTCAAAATAAGGGATATCAATACCTAAGCTCACCTGCAGAGCTCAATAAAATCGACAAGCCTAAGGTTTTGGGTTTGTTCGCCGAAGAAGATCTTGACTATGAGATTGATCGTGATCCACATGAAATGCCAAGCCTAGCGCAGATGGTATCTAGCGCCCTAAAAGTTTTGAATCAAAAAACAAAGCAGGGTAAAAACCTAGGTTTTGTACTATTCGCTGAAAATGAAAATACTGATTCAGCAGGGCATCAAAATGATGTAGCTTCACTAATGCGCGATCTCTGGGCTTTTGATGATGCTGTTCAAGTTGCCCTCGAGTTTCAGAAACAGAATCCTGATACATTAATTATTGTGACGGGAGATCATGAGACGGGTGGATTTTCACCAACCTATGGACGTAAAAATTTAGGGGTAGCTGGTTCATCAAACTATATAAACGTCGATTTGTCACAACTTAAGCAAATTGAGCGTTTTACAATGTCTCTGAATGAGTTTTCTGAGAAATTTAAAGCAAAGGTAAAAGCGGGCCTAAATCGAGCAGAATTAGATACTTATTTAACACAACAGTTGCAGGAGGGCTTTCCTGGACTCCTATTGGATGATGATTTACGAGAAAAAATCCTAGCCCAAGGCCAGTTAGGACCCAATTCAAATTATTTACCGTCAAATATCTTAGCTTTAGCTATTGCTCGTCAAACGGGTTTTTATTGGGCTAGCTCTGGACATACCCCCGCACCCATTACAGTGGCTGCTATAGGTCCTGGCTCAACTATATTTAAAGGTATTGATGACAATACTGCTTTTGCCAAAAAGTTAAAGATATTGATAGGCCAAAAATAGGCTTTACACGCTTAAAAATGCCTGTTTTGTGGCTGTCACATATCTGTAATATTCAGATCGTATCGTCCTAGTATCGCGGTGTAGCGTTACTTCAATCAAAGGACAAGTCAAATGAAATCATTCTTAAAACAAGCTCTAGTTATTAGTGCTATTTCTCTTGCCCCAACAGCTTTTGCTGCGGACATGACAGGTGCAGGCGCAACATTCCCGTACCCAATTTACGCAAAATGGGCTGAAGCTTTCAAAGCTAAAACTGGCTCTAACCTGAACTATCAATCTATCGGCTCATCTGGCGGCATTAAACAAATCAAAGCTAAAACCGTTGACTTCGGTGCAACTGATAATCCAGTAAAGTTTGATGATCTTGAAAAAGATGGCATGGTTCAATTCCCGGCCATTATCGGTGGAGTGGTTCCCGTAATTAACGTTGATGGTGTTAAGCCAGGCGATATTAAGTTAGATGGCCCAACATTAGCCGATATT
>CAILON010000130.1 GCA_903835865.1 uncultured beta proteobacterium | reverse complement strand
GATTCAATGGCACCGCACCTAATCATCAATTGCGCAGGTGACTCACCTGTCTCTGTGCACGCAGCAATCAAAGCCTTATAGGCAGAAGTATTTTTGTCGGGAGAGAAGAGTAATTGCTTTACAGAAGATTTCAGGGTTTCTGGAAAAATACCTTGCACCAACTCTTGTTGCCAAACACCCTGTTGCTCTAATTCTTTTTGCTTGCGCTCTAATGCCGCCAAGCCAGCCTGTAATTGCTCAAGCGGTGCCCTCTGAAAGCGGCCACGGCCTTTGCGACGAAAGAATACTGGGGCTCCTTGCAATGCAATTGCCAGAGCAACTTGCTGAGAGATGCTCGCTTGCGCACCAAAGTACTCAAGAGCAACATCCACCAAACTAAACTCCTCCTCAGGAGCGCAATCCCAAAGCAATTGCAGATCAATATCTTTAGAAAAGACCTGTGCTTCATCCATCACAGTCTGTGCTTCAGGCTTGTCAAAGCGCAACCAAACTTCTTTAGCTTTTAATTTGATCTTTTTTCCCGACAGGCTGGTTGCCTGCCAAGATTCAGTATCCCCAGAGCCAGATGCAGACTGCACTGTAGCGAGTTTGATATCCCCGCCATCTTCATATAAGAGATTCATACTTAGAGGGAGATCCCGCCACTCGCTTCCAAAGCTACTCCGTTGACATAGCTTGCTTCATCACTCGCCAGAAATAAATACACATTCGCCATTTCTTCTGGAGTACCAAGGCGCCCAAGCCAGCTGCGGCGCTCAATGTCTTGCAAAATATTTTCAGGCATGGCTTTAACCATCTCAGTAGCAATAAAGCCAGGGCAGACTGCGTTCACCCGTATTCCCTTAGGACCCAATTCACGCGCCCAAGTTTTCGTAAATCCAATCACACCAAATTTGGTTGCTGAGTAATTGGTTTGTCCAAAATTTCCATAGAGGCCCACGACACTCGATGCATTGACCACGGCACCAGAACCAGCCTCCAGCATATGCGGAACCACCAGTTGAGTGCAATTAAACACGCCCTTTAGATTCACATCGACTACCGCATCAAACTGCGCCTCTGTCATTTTGATGAGACGTGCATCTTGCGTGATACCAGCATTGTTAATCAAGATATCAATGCGTCCATGTCTTTGCATCACTTGATCGACTACCGCCTGAATGCTTGCGCGATCCGTCACATTCATTTCATAGGGTTCAGCATTCGGTATTTGTGCAGCAGAACCTTTAACGGCCTCTAGATTCATATCCGCAATCATGACCTTCGCGCCCTCTTCTGCAAAGCGCTTCGCCGTCGCAAAACCAATTCCCTTAGCTGCTCCAGTAATGATTACTACCTTGTCTTTTAATCTATCGCCCATTTTTTTCTTTCTTGTTTTAACTATTTCTATGCCATGTATCTACGAATGGCAATTTATCCCGCCAGGGCTTTCAGTATTTTTTGATGCACCCCACCAAAGCCGCCATTACTCATCACCAGAATATGATCTCCTGGCTTAGCCTCCTGAGCTACGGCCTCTACCAATGCATTTAAATCATCAAATGCCCAAGCTCTGCCTGAGTTTGGTGTGTTTAAGGGCGCTAAAACCTCATCTAAATCCCAACCGAGAGATTCTTTGCCTGAGCTAGCCCCATAAGCAAAAATTTTATCTGCTGCTTCCAAGCTGGCAGGAAGCTGAGCCTTCATCACTCCCAACTTCATCGTATTAGAACGAGGCTCTAATACTGCCAGGATACGTGACTGACCAACCCGACGACGCAATCCATCTACCGTAGTAGTAATGGCAGTAGGATGATGCGCAAAGTCGTCGTAGACGGTAATGTCATTAGCTACACCAATGGTTTCTAAACGGCGTTTGACATTCTTAAACGCTGCCAAAGCACGTGCTGCATTTGCTGGTGAAATCCCAATGTGATTAGCCGCTGCAATGGCAGCTAGCGCATTTAACTGATTATGTCTGCCCATAACCCCAGAGTCTGGCGCCCATTTCACTGTTGCCACTTCTTTACCAGCCTGTCTAACAATGAAGCCATCACCCTCTTGCGAAATGAGTGACCATTCGTTTTTAAGCTCTTGTCCAAAGCGTTCAACAGGTGCCCACGCACCGCGCGTCACAACACGCTCTAGAGCAGGCTCCTCGCCATTGACCACCAATAGCCCATCGCCAGGGACGGTACGGACCAAATGATGAAATTGCGTTTCAATTGCCGCAAGATCAGCAAAGATATCGGCGTGATCAAACTCTAAATTATTGAGCAGCGCAGTACGTGGTCTGTAGTGCACAAACTTACTGCGCTTATCAAAAAAAGCAGTGTCATATTCATCTGCTTCAATCACAAAATATTTACTCTCACCCAAGTGTGCAGACACCGTGAAATTAAGTGGCACTCCACCAATTAAATAACCAGGCTTAAATCCATTGAATTCCAAAATCCAAGTGAGCATTGCTGCAGTCGTTGTTTTCCCATGAGTGCCTGCAACTGCCAAAACATGCTTACCGTATAAAACTTGCTCGCCAAGCCACTGCGGACCTGAAATATATGGCAGACCCTGATTGAGAATGGCCTCCATCAAAGGATTGCCACGAGAAACCACATTGCCAATGACAAATAAATCCGGCTTCGTCTCAAACAGGGATAATTGATCAGGTGAAAATCCTTCAATGAGTTCAATGCCCTGCGATTGGAGTTGAGTACTCATTGGTGGATACACGTTGGCGTCGCAGCCTGTAACGCGATGTCCAGCTTGTCGAGCGATTGCGGCAATGCCGCCCATGAAGGTGCCGCAAATGCCCAAGATATGTATATGCATCTGCGAATTTTAGCGAAGGAGTGACGGTGAACCGAAGACAGTGGATGATCATTAGCCTAATTAGCCTTTTGGCACTATTGGCTGGCGTCTTTAGTTCGCAGTGGATTTCCAAAACAGGTCTTGCAAGTGAACCTGCCGTGAAAGCCTTTTTTGCCAATTCTTGGCAATCTCCTGACGGCAAAGCAGTCAATTCTGCTGATTGGCAAGGAAAAGTCCTGGTAGTGAACTTTTGGGCCTCCTGGTGCCCTCCTTGCGTAGAGGAAATGCCTACCTTAGAGCTCTTACAGAAAGACTTTCTGCAGCAAAATGTCTTATTTGTCGGCATCGGCATTGATTCACCCTCTAATATTCGTGAATTTCTGAAAAGTACCCCCGTTTCCTATCCTATCGTTATTGGTGGTATTGAAGGCAGTAATCTATCCAAGCAACTGGGCAATACTCAAGGCGCCCTTCCCTATACGATCATCATCAATTCCAAGGGGAAAGCCGTATTTAGTAAATTAGGGAAGATAAGCGAAGATGATCTCAGAAAAGCTATTAAATCGGCTTTATAAGTAATTTTAGATGTTTTTATTGAGAATGGCTGGTGCTTTATTCTTTAAAAATGAGCCATTCATTTTCAATATTTACCACTATAAAACCGATATTTTTAGTCTTTTTAAGGCACTGAGCGGGTATACTTTCCCCCGTAAGGAACAAAGCATCAAACTCATCTAAGATGCATTTGCAGTCAAAAGCCAAGCTTAGCAATTGATACTGAACTGCCTCTAAAAACAGGGAAATATGTCTAAAAAAGCTTCAATTCTCGTTATTCAGGGCCCAAACCTCAATTTATTGGGTACTCGTGAACCAGAGGTTTATGGGAAAACAACCCTAGAAGATATCCACAAAAAGCTCGGTGAAATTGCAACTGCCCATTCCGTGGAACTCGATACCTATCAAAGCAATCATGAAGGCGAATTAATTGATCGTATTCAAAAGGCGAAGCGGGATGGCGTTGATTTCATAATCATCAATCCGGGAGCATTTACCCATACCAGCGTAGCCTTACGAGATGTTCTCGCTGGTGTCGCTATTCCCTTTACTGAAATCCATCTGTCCAACATTCACCAGCGTGAAGAATTTCGCAAACACTCTTATTTATCAGACATTGCCACTGGGGTGATTTGCGGTCTAGGTGCTATCGGCTACGAATTAGCCCTTCAAGCAGCCATTACTCGTTTACAAAAATAAGCTTAATTAAAAGAATCACAAGAGAGGAAGTACTCATATGGATCTGAGAAAACTAAAAACCTTGATCGACCTAGTTTCTGAATCAGGCATTTCTGAATTAGAAGTTAATGAAGGTGAAGACCGTGTGCGCATCGTCAACGCTGGCTCATCAGCCCCTGCTGGGCAAGTTGTTTATGCAAATCCTGCACCTGCAATGCAGGCTGCGCCAGCACCTACCGCTGCTGTTCCTGTTGTTGCCGAAGAGCCTGTAGAGGCTGGTTTTGTTGCACGCTCACCCATGGTGGGAACCTTTTACCGTGCCGCTAATCCAGAATCAGCTAACTTTGTAAACATTGGTGACATTGTGAAGGTGGGTCAAACGCTTTGCATCATTGAGGCCATGAAATTACTCAATGAAATTGAATCCGAAAAAGATGGCGTCATTAAGCAGATTCTTTGCGAAAACGGTCAAGGCGTTGAATTTGACCAGCCACTTTTCATCATCGCTTAATCATTTAGCGCGACTTTTAATCCACTATTACCTAACTCAGAGCAGACATGTTCGATAAGATTCTGATTGCCAATCGGGGAGAAATTGCTCTCCGTATCCAACGAGCGTGCCGCGAGTTGGGAATAAAAACTGTCGTGGTCTACTCGACCGCCGACAAAGAAGCAAAGTACGTCAAGCTAGCTGATGAAGCGGTATGTATTGGCCCAGCGCCATCGCCACTGAGCTACCTCAACATGCCTGCGATCATTTCTGCAGCCGAGGTCACCGATGCAGAGGCCATTCATCCTGGCTATGGATTCCT
Source organism: uncultured beta proteobacterium (assembly GCA_903835865.1). GTDB lineage: Bacteria > Pseudomonadota > Gammaproteobacteria > Burkholderiales > Burkholderiaceae > Polynucleobacter. Next base: position 4,176 of record CAILON010000130.1, on the reverse strand, counting down.
CTCTGAAAACGCAGACTTTGCTGAACGTGTTGAAAAATCAGGGTTCGCCTTTATTGGTCCGACAGCAGCATCCATTCGCTTAATGGGCGATAAGGTTTCAGCAAAACGCGCCATGATTAAAGCGGGCGTCCCTTGCGTACCTGGTTCTGAAGGTGCCCTAACGGACAATCCAAAAGAAATTATTGCCACTGCGAAACAAGTGGGTTACCCAGTGATTATTAAAGCGGCAGGTGGTGGTGGTGGTCGCGGTATGCGCGTCGTTCATACCGAAGCCGCCCTTCTCAATGCAGTCAACATGACTAAAGAGGAAGCTGGTCGCGCTTTCGGCAATCCAGAAGTCTATATGGAGAAGTTTTTAGAAAAGCCACGCCATGTAGAAATTCAGATTTTGGCCGACACGCATGGCAATGCGATTTGGCTTGGCGAGCGTGATTGCTCCATGCAACGCCGTCACCAAAAAGTGATTGAAGAAGCGCCAGCCCCTGGTATTGATCGTCGCTTAATTGCCAAGATTGGTGAACGCTGCGCTGAAGCTTGCCGCAAGATTGGCTACCGTGGCGCTGGAACTTTTGAGTTCTTGTATGAAAACAATGAATTTTTCTTCATTGAGATGAATACCCGCGTTCAGGTTGAGCATCCCGTTACCGAAATGATTACTGGTGTCGACATTGTTCAGGAACAAATTCGAATTGCAGCTGGTCTCAAATTAAGCTACCGCCAAAAAGATATCGTCTTCCGTGGCCACGCCATTGAGTGCCGCTTAAATGCAGAAGATCCCTTTAAGTTCACCCCAAGCCCAGGCAAAATCGGTTCATTCCATATGCCTGGCGGTCCCGGAATTCGTGTGGATTCACATGCCTATAGCGGCTATGTGGTTCCCTCGAACTACGATTCAATGATTGGAAAGTTGATTTCTTACGGCAATACTCGCGAGCAAGCGATTCGACGTATGCAAATTGCCCTCTCTGAAATGGTGATTGACGGGATTACAACCAACGTAGCTCTGCACCGTGAATTGATGCTCGATCCTAACTTCATTGAAGGCGGAACCAGTATTCACTATCTAGAGCATCGCCTAGAAGAGCAAGCGGCAAGCCGCGGAAAATCCTAATTGATACGGGTTCTTCATGTCATATCGTGAACTCGTCTTTACGGTAGTAGCTGAAACTGCCGAACCCTTGGGTGATGCACTCATCGATTTGGGTGCGCTCTCGGTTACTGTTGAAGATGATGCTGCCGGCGGGTATGACGAGAACCCTCTGTATGGAGAACCTGGTCTCTCTCCAGAAGTGCAGGCCTGGGAGCGATCCTCAGTAACGGCACTCTTTAATCCTGAGCTTGATGCTTCAGGAAGTGCCGACTTCATTGAGGAGTTGCTTTCCTCTCTTAAGGAAGCAGGATTTCATCTTTCCGCACCAGAGGAAAAAATTGTAGAAGAGCAAGATTGGGTTCGGCTAACCCAAAGCCAATTTGCACCCATTCAAATTGGCAAGCGAATTTGGGTGGTACCTTCTTGGCACGATGCACCGACAGATCCCAATGCGATTTGTTTGGCGGTAGATCCAGGTCTAGCCTTTGGGACGGGAAGTCATCCCACCACTCACTTATGCCTACTGTGGTTAGAGCAACACCGCAATTTGCAGAACAAAAGTCTGCTCGATTACGGGTGTGGTTCTGGAATATTGGCCATAGCAGCAGCAAAACTGGGCGCTAATCCCGTGGTTGGAACTGATATTGATCCACAAGCTATGGTTGCCGCACGTAGTAACGCTGAAATCAACAAAACAGAGATTCGTTTTGTATTACCAAACGAAGATGCTCCCGAATTAGCTTCACAAACCAAATACGACATCGTGATGGCCAATATTTTGGCCAATCCACTACAAGTGCTTGCACCAGCACTAGTAAATAAAATACGCCCTGGCGGAGAAATTGTTTTGTCTGGGGTTCTTGCACGTCAAGCAGATGAAGTCATCGCTACCTATAGCCAATGGCTCAAACTATCCATTTGGAAAGAAAGTGAAGGCTGGGTTTGCCTCTATGGCACCCTAGCGGAAAGCAAGCAAGAGCTAATTTCTACACAGACTCAAAAAAAAAGCCTTAAATTAATTCTGCTTGGCGCTTTTTTGCTGTTAATGCTGGTGTTTGGCGAGCACCTCTCAAGAAATGCATTGCTACCAGCATTAGCGCCACGCGTTGATGGAACTTCTTCCGCTATTGCTGTTCATGCTTTTTCTTTGCTAAGACGTATCGATCAAAAACTGTGTGTCGTATTGGGCTGCATTAATCGCCCCGTAAGCGATTTTGCTGCGTGGAAAATAACTTCAGCCACACTAACACCAGAAAACGCGCGAGAGGGGCTTAAAAACGCTCCTAATCAATCTCTATTGCAAGTTGAAATACAAAATCGTCTAGCGATTGCAGTTTTGTTACCCAATTTAGAAATTTCTCTCACAGATGCGGAAGAATCCGAACTGAAATCTATTCAACTCACACCAAAAGAATGGTTACCAGTTGCTTGGCAAGAATCTCATCCCGATTTTTCATCAAAGGGTGCGCCTTCTGGAGAACTCATACAAACGCAATTACCAATTTCTCTGCCAACAAACGCCGCTGGTTATCGCGTACACGTTGTTTATCCTCAATAATTCTTAATATCGATCTTTTACCTCCTCCTTACAGAAAGTAATTTATGGCTAGCTTGATTTGCGGCTCAATCGCCTACGACACCATCATGAACTTTGAAGGCAAATTTGCCGATCAAATCTTGCCGGAGCAAATTCATATTCTGAATGTGGCTTTTTTAGTTCCCACTATGCGTCGAGAATTCGGTGGCTGCGCTGGCAATATTGCCTATAACCTGAATCTTTTGGGTGGTGACCCCATCATCATGGCAACCGTTGGTGGTGATGCAGCCCCTTACATGCATCGCCTCAAGCAACTGAAGATTGATGCGAGCCATATTCGTCAAATTGATCACGCCTTCACTGCGCAAGCCATGATTACTACCGATCAAGCCAACAACCAAATTACAGCCTTTCATCCAGGTGCGATGGGCGAGTCTCACTTAAACCAAGTCTCTGAGGTGGTGGCCGAACGCAGCAAAAACACAAAAGCTGCCGCTAAGTTCGGCATTGTTGCTCCCGATGGTCGTCAAGGAATGTGGGAACACTGCCATCAACTTGCCCAAGCGAGTATTCCATTTGTATTCGATCCAGGCCAAGGCTTACCTATGTTTAACGGTCCTGAATTACTGGAATTAGTGGATATTGCAAGTTACTTGGCAGTAAACGACTATGAAGGCGAGATGCTTTCCCAAAGAACTGGCTTAAGCCTGACTAAAGTAGCAGAGCGCGTTCAAGCCCTGATCGTTACTAAAGGTGCCCAAGGCGCGGATATTTACTCAGAAGGTAAATGTATTTCCATTCCACCAGTACCAGCAGCAAAAGTGATTGATCCAACCGGCTGTGGTGATGCATTTCGTGGTGGATTACTCTTTGGATTAGAAAATGACATGGATTGGGAGACTACCGGTCGTCTAGCGAGTTTGATGGGTTCAATCAAAATTACCCATCAAGGCCCACAAAACCATCAATTAAGCAAAGATCAGATAGCCGATCAATTTAAATCAGCCTTTGGTTTTAGTTTCTAAGAGCTGCTTCTGATTCTGGGCTCCCCAAGAATCTCTCAGTAAAAATAGGCAATAAAAAAAGGGGTCTCGTGAGAGACCCCTTCTAGTAACACCCGTCTGTTTAAGGACGTGTGCCAGTTGGGAAGGGCCAAGCAGCAGCAGGATTCAACGCACTAGTCGCTGGTGCAGCTTTCTTAGCCGCGGGCTTTTTTACAGCAGAGCCCACTTTCTTCGCAGCAGGCTTACTTACTTTTTTTTTGCTACGCGCTTCTTTGCAGCTTTTTTAGCAGCTGGACGCTTTTTAGCGGCTGGCTTCTTTTTAGCTACTTTTTTAGCGGCTGGCTTTTTAGCAGCTGGACGCTTCTTAGCAGCTGGACGCTTCTTAGCAGCTACTTTTTTAGCGGCTGGCTTTTTAGCAGCTGGACGCTTCTTAGCAGCAGGCTTCTTTTTAGCTACTTTTTTAGCAGCTGGTTTCTTAGCAGCTACTTTTTTCTTAGCAGCTGGTTTCTTTGCAGCAGGTTTTTTCTTGGCGATTGCCATAGTAT
>CAILON010000129.1 GCA_903835865.1 uncultured beta proteobacterium | reverse complement strand
GCGCTACTTGCTTTTTCCTCTCCAGCAGGAGGAGCAACTACTGGAGGCGCCTCTACGGGTGCCACCTCTTGAACTATCACCAATTCTTCTTTGGGCTGCTCAGGAAAAAATAGTGGGTGCAAATTAATGACTGAAAAGACAACTGCTGCAGCCAAGCTCAGCAGAAGTATGAATTTCTTTTGAGGGCCGGATCTTTTCGAAGCTGTATTGTTACTTTTAACAAGGACAACATCTTGCAATTCTGCTGCTAACTGTGGTTTAGCAATGGGAGCAGCAGTCTCAATAGGCTTTGCTTTTACTGGCTCCTCACTGACATTTTGAGCTGGAGATGTAGGAGGCATTTCCTCCGCTAGGGAAGCATCCTTAGCAGGTGGAGGCACTACACCAAAATCAAATGCCTGATCTTCGGTGAGCTCCAAAATACTCGCGACCTTTTTAGCGGCGGTGTATTTAATTTGGACCCCGTAAAAAGAGCCTATTTCACCATTTTCAATTTGCTCAATTTGGCGATTGGAGAGGCAGGCTTTAGCTGCCAACTCTTTGGTAGTTAAACCAAGACTTTCCCTGGCTTTTGCAAACGCCTCTTTGCGAATCTCGGGAAGTTTGATGGGTTTATTCACGGTGTTGCAACTGGATCAGTTAACAATATTGAATTCGATACTTATTCCAAATGGGTGCATATGAAATTGGCCTTTCAGCTAAGCATTAAAAGAATGATTACTTAAGTCAGACTCCAGATACTTCTTTACCAGCGTTTGCACAGAATCTACATTCATTTTACTCATCACACGCGCTTTATGCACTTTGATAGTGGCATCGGTTGTACCCAATTTGACCGCAATATCTTTATTCTGAAGCCCTTCCACTAACCATCCACACACCTCACGCTCCCTTGGAGTAAGGCTTTCGTATTCGCGCTTATTCTCGACATCCAAAGAAACGCGTTTAAATTGGCGGCTATCAAACTCAATTGCATCAGCTACTGCCTTTAATAACTCCTCCAAATTGAAGGGCTTAAATAAGAAGTCTACAGCGCCCTTTTTCAGGCTTTGGACGATCTGATGAGGATGGCTTTGACCACTCACAAACACAATAGGCGTCTTACGTCCGAGCTGGACCAGTTTTTCTTGTAGTTCCAAACCCGTCATATCAGGCATCTGCATATCCAAAAGAATGACCGCCGGAGCTACAGGAACTGATTTTTCAAGAAAAACGACTGCTGATGCGTAGTCCTCAACCAAATAGCCCAATTCCCGCAGCATCCGAGCAAGCGACTTACGCATGGACTCATCATCATCAATTAAGTAGATATGGCCGACTTTAGTCATTGAATTCAAAGGGAAAAGTTGTAGATGGATTAATTTACTCCAGTAATTTTCACTGGGCTATTAGCTTAATGGCTAATTATTTCATCTTAAATCAATAAAAATATCTCTTTTGATATTGCATTGCAACATATTGCCAGCACTTTTTTCCCTAATCAGAGATCCGCCTCTTGATTGCATCTCACGGCACAATAGAGCCTTTCGAAACAAACCTTTTCTGGAGTAATAAGCATGAAACGCCTTAATGAACGCTCGCG
>CAILON010000128.1 GCA_903835865.1 uncultured beta proteobacterium | reverse complement strand
TGCTGCATTTTCTAAAATGGTGGTTCCAGAGGCGAGCGTTGCTGCCATCAGTAAATTTTCTGTACCCGTCACGGTAATCATGTCGGTCAATATAGAAGCGCCTTTTAATCGACCAAGCGGCGGTTTAGTTTCTGCTTGTATATAGCCGCTCTTAATTTTGATCGTGGCACCCATAGCCTTTAGGCCTTTGATATGCTGATCGACAGGACGTGCACCAATAGCGCAGCCGCCAGGCAAAGACACCTTAGCACTATGCATTCTGGCGAGCAAAGGGCCTAATACCAAGATGGAGGCGCGCATGGTTTTCACCATCTCATAGGTGGCTTCAGAACTTTTAATAACGGAAGCATTTAAAACTAAATGGCTGCGATCAGCCTGATCCGGAAATGTGACCGTCACTCCAATTTCCTGCAGGAGCTTGAGCATCGTGCGCACATCCTGTAAATCGGGAACATTGCGTAAAACGATAGGCTGGTCAGTTAATAAACAAGCGCAAAGAATGGGGAGTGCCGCGTTCTTTGCGCCAGCAATGACTACCTCACCCTTAAGTGGGGTTCCGCCAACCATTCTTAATTTATCCATGAAACAATTCCAGTAAATACTTTTATGTAATGAAGAGTGAGGCTATTTTATGCGGCAGGATTCTGCGCAAACTCTTCGGGGGTAAATGCCTTAATCGATAAAGCATGAACTTCGGCTTTCATACGATCGCCCATTGCCCCATATACCAACTGATGACGCTGAATTAAACGCTTGCCCTCAAATTGGGGACTCACAATAGTGGCAAAAAAATGCTGTCCATCACCCTCTACCTTGATATGGGTACAGGTTATGCCTTGCTTGATATAGCCCTCAATCTGCTCAGTGGTTGGTAGCATCTAATTCTCCTTTAATGTCTGAGCTTATAGCCCTTTTGTAGCATTCGCAAAGCAATCGCTGAAACTACTAGAAAGAAAGAGCCCACGATTACCAAACTCGTCCATGGGGATATATCAGACACCCCAAAGAAACCATAACGAAATCCATCAATCATGTAGAAAAAGGGATTGAAATGCGACACCATTTGCCAAGCTGGCGGCAAAGAATGGATGGAATAAAAAACACCCGACAACATGGTGGCAGGCATGATAAAAAAGTTTTGAAAGCCGGCCAACTGATCGTACTTATCTGCCCAGATGCCAGCGATCAAACCTAAGCTACCTAAGATTGCTGCACCCAAGAAGGCAAATACCATAATCCACAAAGGATACTCAAGGCCTGGCAAACCATACCAAGCAGTAATGAGAAAGACCCCCAGACCCACGACGATCCCACGAAATACTGCAGCCAAGATATAGGCAGCATAAAACTCGAAGTGACTTAAAGGGGCTAGCAACACAAATACCAAGTTGCCAGTTACCTTAGATTGAATCAAAGAGGACGAGGTATTGGCAAAGGCGTTTTGAAGGACAGTCATCATGACTAAGCCGGGGATTAAAAAAGCGGTGTAACTAAGGCGTCCATAAATTTCCTTGCCTTCAAGCACATGACCAAAAATCATGAGGTACAAGATTGCCGTAAGGACTGGGGCAGCTACCGTCTGAAAGGCCACCTTATAAAAACGCTTAATTTCTTTACGCAATAGCGTTGGAAAGCCGCTACCGTATTCCAAGATAGGCTTATTAAGTGCATTTTTCATAATGCACCTCCGGACATGATGTTCACAAAGACATCTTCTAAATCCGTTTTGCCTTCGCCATCTTTCTTAACTGAGCCATAACGCGTTAATAAGTTTGCCGTGGTATCTAAGGCGACGATCTTGCCTTGCTTGAGCATCGCAATACGTTGACATAAAGCTTCTGCTTCTTCCAAATAATGGGTGGTCAACACAATCGTGTGGCCATCTTGATTGAGCCTGCTAATAAATTGCCACAAGGATTGGCGTAGCTCAACGTCAACACCCGCAGTAGGCTCATCCAAAATAATTACTGGAGGACGATGTACTAATGCCTGAGCAACCAAGACACGACGTTTCATACCGCCCGATAAGGAGCGCATATTACTATCGGCTTTATTGGTGAGATCCAAAGCAGCCATAATCTCATCAATCCAAGCATCGTTATTCTTAATGCCAAAGTAACCAGACTGAAAGTGCAAAGTCTCGCGCACTGTGAAAAAGGGGTCGAAGACTAGCTCTTGCGGCACAACGCCCAACATCCTCCGAGCATCGCGAAAATTCTTTTGCACGTCCGCGCCCATAATGGCTGCATGGCCATGGTCAGCCTTGACCAAGCCGGCCAATATGGAAATTAAAGTGGTTTTGCCTGCTCCATTGGGACCGAGCAAACCAAAAAACTCGCCAGGTTCAATTGCTAATGAAACATCATCAAGTGCTTGAAGGGCGCCATAGTTTTTTGAAATATTTTTGATGGAAATCGCTGGGTGCATGCTATTACAAGCCTAGCAATGCAGAGACACCGTAGACACCAGCTAAAACTTTTAATTTTTCAGGGGCATGCTCTACCGAAATAGCTTGGCCTTCGGCCTGCAACGATTTCTGCCAAGACAATAAAACCGTCAGGACTGTCGAATCAAACTCTGTCAGGGATGAACAATCAATATTTCTCAATGTAGTGAGATTAGATAAACCCTCTTGCTGAATCTGCAGGGCATTTTCCTGCGTTACTACCTGAGGTAAAAAGAAGGGCATTATTTTTAATTTTCTAAATGAGGTGGCTTACTTGCTTGCCGCCAACTGCTTATTGCGTTCTTGCAAAAATTTCACCAAGCCATCAATGCCATTCTGGCTAATCTGATTTGAAAATTGATTGCGATAAGCCTCAACCAGCCAAGCGCCCATGATATTCATGTCATACACCTTCCAGCCATTTGCACCTTTTTCTAAGCGGTAATCCAAGGGCACTGGATCACCCCGCCCAATCACAACCGTTTTGACAATAACCTCCTTGTCGTCGGGTGATGCACGCAGTGTTTTAAATTGCACCGTCTGATCGCGAAGCTGACTTAATGCCCCTGAATAAGTGCGCATCAATAAATTTTTGAACTCAGCTGTGAGGATTGCCTGTTGCTCAGGAGTCGCCTTTTTCCAATTAGGGCCCATGGCCATTTCAGTAGTCCGGCGCATATCAGTAAAAGGAACAATTTTCTTTTCAACCAGATCCATGACTTTGGGAATATTGCCTTTTTGAATATCAGGATCTGATTTCACAGAGCTCATGACATCACTCACCACCATCTTGATTAATACATCAGGGGGTGTATTTTGATCGGGAACTTGAGCGAAGATCGCCCCAGAAACTAGGAATAGTCCTGCAACAATCCATTGTGAAATGGGTGTAGAGATTTTCATATCATTTATCCGATTAAGTCTATATACATTGAGGCTGATTTTAGCCCTTTCAAGCTATGCCAGTTATTCGTAAGGATTTTCGTAAACTGGCATCAAAGGCTCTTCATCATTACGGCCTTCATTAATCTGATACTCACGACGCTGAAGATAGGCATCCCGCATAAAGCTATATTTATCAATGGCGGCGCCATCCAATAGATCACCGGCTTCGTAATAGGTATTTCTTGCATTGACAACCCGTAAGCCAGTAATGCTATTACGCAGACCAACATCAGGGATGTACTTAAAAAAGTAATCAGACTCTAAATCGGCAGCCGTACCAAAAGTGTCTCTTACTGAGCTTGGTCCAAAAAATGGCAACACCACATAAGGGCCTGCTGGGATACCCCACACACCAAAAGTTTGACCCCAATCCTCTTTATGCTTCTCAAGACCTCCAGGGGTTGCCATATCTATCAAACCACCCAAACCAAAAAGAGTATTGACAGTTACACGCATCAAGTCATTAAAGGCATAGTCAGGCTTACCCTGAAGAAGATTTTGCAAGGCGGTGTAAAGATCACTGTAGTTACTAAAAAAGTTATAAATGCCCTCGCGCACAAATTCCGGCAAGATAAACCGGTAAGCAGATACAACTGGCTTGAGAAGATAGGCGTCTAAGCCTTCATTAAATTCAAATACTGAACGATTGAATGGTTCCCATGGATCATTAGGAGAAGGTTCCACGCCAGCCGGAATCGATGCACAGCCCACAAATAGGCAGGTCATGCCAAGCAATACCAAGTGCTTGATTCTGCCCACCCAAGAAATCACTTTGCTGCACCCTTATCTTGGCCGCTATCTGCTGCCTTGTTATAAAGGAACTGACTAATCAAATTCTCTAGGACTACTGCAGACTGTGTTTGACTAATTTTTCCACCCTCTGCCAGCATATCGTCGGATCCACCTGCTTCTAAGCCAACGTACTGCTCACCCAACAAACCAGAGGTCAAAATTTTTGCTGCTGAGTCTTTTGGAAACTTATAACCATCTTCAATGGTCATCACCACGGTAGCCTGGTAAGTTTTATCATCAAAGGAAATATTGGCAATTCTTCCAACGACTACGCCAGCACTCTTGACTGGTGCGCGCGGCTTCAGACCGCCGATATTGTCAAAACGTGCAGAAATTTTATAAGTGGGCGCAAATGACACTGCGTTCATATTGCCTACTTTTAATGCCAAAAAGAAAGCTGCCACCAAACCGATGGCAACAAACAATCCAACCCAAACATCAATTGCACTTTTTCTCATAAGAACCTCAGTTTATTCTTTCTAATTTGAGAACATCATGGCAGTTAGCAAGAAATCTAAGGCTAAAACTGCTAAAGATGAAATCACCACCGTACGTGTTGTTGCTTGCGAAACACCCTCAGGTGTTGGTCGCGCTTCATAACCTTGATAGAGCGCGATAAATGTGACGGCCACACCAAACACAATGCTCTTAATGAGCCCGTTACCGATATCGGAAAACAGATCCACACCACCTTGCATCTGAGACCAGAAAGCCCCTGAATCTACGCCAATCAAAGGGACTCCAACAAAGTAACCGCCGATCACACCCACGGCCGTAAAAATGGTTGCTAGGATTGGCATAGAAATAATGCCCGCCCATAGTCTTGGCGCAATCACACGGGCCAAAGGATCTACTGCCATCATTTCCATGGCACTCAATTGCTCGCCAGCTTTCATCAAGCCAATTTCTGCAGTCAATGAGGTCCCTGCGCGACCCGCAAACAATAGCGCGGTAATCACTGGCCCTAATTCACGAGTCAAGGACAAGGCAACTAATAAACCTAAAGCTTGCTCAGATCCATAACGATTTAGGGTGTAGTAACCCTGGAGTCCCAATACAAAACCGACAAATAATCCTGAGACAGCAATGATGATGAAGGAATGATTTCCAACAAATAAAATTTGATCAATCACTAAACGGGGTCTTTTGAGCAAAAATCCAGAACGCAACACCACTGCAAAAAATATCCGAGCTGCAAAACCCATGGCACTGATATTGCTACGGATAAAAAACCCGAGATCACCCAAGAGGTCGATTACTTTAGAGAGCACCCTCATCAGATTTTGACTCCAAAATCTTCTTCCAAGGTATTACCTGGGTAATGGAAAGGAACTGGGCCATCTGGCGCAGCATCTAAAAACTGTCGCACAAAAGGATCTGAGGAGCGACTAAGTTCCTCAGGAGTGCCCTCAGCCCCAATGCGGCCATTAGCAATAAAGTAAACATAGTCAGCGATTTCAAAAGTTTCTTCGACGTCATGGGTGACTAACAAACTGGTAGCGCCAAGCGCATTATTAAGATCACGAATTAAGCGCGCAGTAATACCGAGTGAAATCGGATCCAAACCAGCAAAAGGCTCGTCATACATAATCAATGGAGGGTCTAAGGCAATTGCTCTGGCGAGCGCAACGCGCCTTGCCATGCCACCAGAAATTTGAGAAGGCATTAAATCGCGAGCGCCACGTAAACCTACTGCATGAAGTTTCATCAGCACTAGTGAGCGCAAAAGTTCTTCGCTTAAATCGGTATGTTCGCGCAATGGAAAAGCAACATTCTCAAAAACACTCAGGTCAGTGAACAAAGCGCCAAACTGAAATAGCATGCCCATACGGCGACGGGCTGCCATTAGCTCAACGGTATTCATCTTGGCAATATCTTGCCCCTCAAATAAAACCTGGCCTGACTGCGCAGTGTATTGACCGCCGATTAAACGAAGAATGGTGGTCTTGCCGCAACCTGAGCCACCCATAACTGCCACAACCTGACCCCGCCTGAAATCCATATTGAGTCCAGACAGAATTTGGCGCTCACCCGGAGCATAGGAAAAGTTCACGTCTTTTATAGAGACGACAACTTCACCTGCTACTCGATTGCTTGTATCCAAAGTGTTTGATTGGCTCGGGTTCATATCCTCGCTATTATCGAGGTAAAACAGATGACCCCATTAAATACTGGTCAACTGCTTGGGCACACTGACGACCTTCACGAATTGCCCAAACCACCAAGGATTGACCACGACGCATATCGCCCGCCGCAAATACCTTAGAAACGTTAGTTTGATAGGCATTTTGACCTTCTACAGTCGCTTTTGCATTGCCGCGAGCATCTTTTTCAACGCCAAAGGCATTTAATACCTGCTGTACTGGGGACACAAAACCCATCGCTAATAACACTAGGTCTGCTTTAACCTCAAATTCAGAATTAGGCACTTCTGCCATTTTTCCGTCCCTCCACTCTAAGCGCACACCAATAAGTTTTTCGACTTTGCCGTTCTTACCTTCAAAACGCTTGGTACCTACCGACCAGTCACGGTCACAACCCTCTTCATGAGAAGACGATGTGCGTAACTTTGTTGGCCAATATGGCCATACCAATGGCTTGTTCTCTACTTCTGGTGGCTGTGGCAATAATTCAAATTGGGTAATTTGTTTAGCGCCATGGCGATTGGATGTTCCAACGCAATCGGATCCCGTATCACCGCCGCCGATAACGACCACATGCTTATCCGTTGCACGAATTTCATTTTTAAGGTCGCCCGCGTTCTCTTTATTCTGAGGAATCAAAAATTCCAATGCATAGTGAACGCCAGCCAACTCACGGCCAGGGACAGGCAAATCACGTGGCTGCTCAGCGCCACCAGTAATTACCACAGCATCAAAATCTTTCATCAACTGCTCAGGGGATACCGTTTTGGTTGAATAATTCTTTACCTCAACACCCATCGCCTCTTTGCCAACAAAAACACCTGTTTCAAATTTGACACCCTCAGCTTGCATCTGCTCAACACGACGATCAATCAACCATTTTTCCATTTTGAAATCAGGAATCCCATAGCGAAGCAATCCACCAATGCGATCGTTCTTTTCAAATACGGTGACATCGTGACCAACACGTGCGAGTTGCTGAGCAGCAGCCATACCTGCAGGGCCCCCGCCCACTATCGCCACTTTTTTACCGGTCTTCGTTTTAGAGGGCTGCGGTTTAACCCAGCCACTCTCCCAACCCTTATCGATAATCGCATGCTCAATGGACTTGATACCTACGGGTGCGCGATTGATCCCCAAGGTGCAAGCAGCTTCGCATGGTGCTGGACAAATACGGCCAGTGAACTCAGGAAAGTTATTGGTAGATTGCAAAACGTCTAAGGCATTTTTCCAATCGTTATGGAAAACCAAATCATTGAAGTCGGGAATGATGTTGTTGACTGGGCAACCGCTATTGCAAAATGGAATGCCGCAATCCATACAACGTGCACCTTGAACCTTTGCCTCTTCATCCGTTAAAGCGGCAACAAATTCCTTGTAGTGATGAAGGCGTTTAATGGGCGCTTCGTATGTTTCATCGACACGCTCAAACTCCATAAATCCAGTGACCTTACCCATATCTAATCCTTAGTATCTTTTCTTAATAGCCGTATTGATTAAGCAGCAACCGCTTTGTTTTGACCCTTTTCCCACAGCTCACCTAAAGCACGCTTGTACTCAGTTGGCAGAACTTTGAAAAAACGACCACGAGAATTTTCCCAATCAGCCAAAAGTGCTTTTGCACGCTCTGAACCGGTATGACGGAAATGGCGCTCAATGAGCGTTTTCAAAATTTGCTCATCTGTCAAACGTTCGCCACCATCTTTGACATCAATAGGCGCATGCCATTGGGACTTAGGCATCTTGGCAATTTGCTCTGCGGAAGGCAGGACTTTTTCTAAAGTGGCCATGCTGGTATTGCAACGCTTATCAAACAAGCCATCCTCGTCATAGACATAGGCAATACCGCCACTCATGCCTGCTGCAAAGTTACGACCCGTTGTACCCAAGACCACTACTGTTCCACCAGTCATATATTCACAACCATGGTCACCAGTACCTTCAACAACAGTAGTAGCCCCTGAGTTACGAACTGCAAAGCGCTCGCCTGCAACGCCATTAAAGAAGGCTTCACCAGCAATAGCGCCATACAAAACGGTATTGCCAACAATGATGTTCTTAGCAGTATCACCACGGAACTCATGTGGAGCACGCACAATCACACGACCACCTGACAAGCCCTTACCAACATAGTCATTGCCATCGCCCACTAAGTCCAGAGTGATGCCGTGCGCTAAGAAAGCTGCAAAGCTTTGGCCAGCAGTGCCATTTAACTGAATATGGATAGTGTCATCAGGCAAACCAGCATGACCGTAACGCTGAGCTACTTCTCCAGAAAGCATTGCGCCTACAGTACGGTTCACGTTTTTTACGGGAACGATGAAAGATACTTTCTCGCCACGCTCAAGGGCAGGTTCACTCTTCTCGATCAAAATATTGTCGAGCGCACTCGCTAGACCATGATCTTGTGTGAGCACCTGATAGCGCGGCACATCGCTTGCCACCTGAGGAGCAGCAAAGATCTTACTGAAATCCAAGCCCTGAACTTTCCAGTTATCAATACCTTTGCGGGTATCTAAGAAATCAACGCGTCCAATTAAATCATCGAACTTACGGATACCCAACTGCGCCATGATTTCGCGAGCCTCTTCTGCAATAAAGAAGAAGAAGTTAACAACATGCTCTGGTTTGCCAGAAAACTTCTTACGCAGCTCTGGATCTTGAGTGGCAACCCCAACAGGGCAAGTATTCAAATGACACTTCCGCATCATGATGCAGCCCTCAACGACTAATGGGGCTGTCGCAAAACCAAACTCATCAGCGCCTAACAGGGCACCAATCACCACGTCACGACCAGTCTTCATTTGACCGTCAGCCTGAACACGAATACGGCTACGCAAGCCATTCAGAACCAAGGTCTGCTGAGTTTCAGCTAAACCTAACTCCCATGGTGAACCAGCATGTTTGATTGAAGACAAAGGAGATGCGCCAGTACCACCATCATGACCTGCGATCACAACGTGATCCGCCTTCGCTTTAGCAACACCAGCTGCTACTGTGCCAACACCTACTTCAGAAACCAACTTTACAGAAACATCAGCCTTTGGATTGACGTTCTTTAAATCATGAATCAACTGAGCAATATCTTCAATCGAGTAAATATCGTGATGTGGAGGAGGGGAAATCAAACCTACACCTGGCACTGAGAAGCGCAACTTACCGATATAGTCAGAAACCTTTCCGCCCGGCAATTGACCGCCCTCACCTGGTTTGGCACCTTGCGCCATTTTGATCTGAATCTGATCGGCAGAACGTAAGTACTCAGTGGTTACACCAAAACGGCCAGAGGCTACTTGTTTAATTTTGGAGCGCAATGAATCGCCGTCAAGCAATGGGATATTGGCTTCAACTACATCGCTTCCCAAAATGCTAGCCAAGGTTTCGCCTTTTTTAATTGGAATACCCTTGAGCTCATTGATGTAGCGATTCGGATCTTCACCACCTTCACCAGTATTGGACTTACCGCCAATACGGTTCATCGCAATGGCGAGTGTTGCATGCGCTTCAGTAGAAATAGAACCCAAAGACATCGCGCCCGTAGCAAAACGCTTCACGATTTCTTTGGCCGACTCTACTTCATCCAATGGAATAGCTTTAGCTGGATCAATCTTGAACTCAAACAAGCCGCGTAAAGTCATTTGACGCTTGGTTTGGTCATTAATGATATTGGCGTACTCTTTATAAGTCTGATAACCCTTTTCTGCACCGATACGAGTAGAGTGCTGCAATTTTGCAATAGTGTCAGGAGTCCACATATGGTTTTCACCACGAATGCGGAAGGCATACTCACCACCAGCATCTAACATATTGGTCAAGACTGGGTCGTTACCAAATGCTGCGGTATGCATACGCAGGGCTTCTTCAGCCACTTCAAAGACACCAATACCACCCACATTAGATGGAGTGCCCTTGAAATATTGATCAATCACATCATGATTTAAACCAATGGCCTCAAATATCTGTGAGCCGGTGTAGGACATGTAAGTCGAGATGCCCATCTTAGACATCACTTTTTGCAAGCCTTTGCCAACTGCTTTAACAAAGTTCTTCACAGCCTTTTCACCAGACAATTCGCCTGATAATCCTTTGGCCATCTCAGACAATGTTTCCATCGCGAGGTAAGGATGAACTGCTTCAGCGCCGTATCCAGCCAAGAGTGCAAAGTGATGTGTCTCACGAGCGCTACCAGTTTCTACTACTAAACCTACGCTGGTACGCAAACCTTTTTGCACCAAATGCTGATGAATTGCTGAGGTTGCCAACAACGCAGGAATGGCTACGTGCTTCTCGTCAATTTGACGATCGCTCACGATCAAGATGTTGTAACCAGATCGCACTGCATCAGCTGCCTCTGCACATAAAGATGCCAAGCGCGCCTCAATACCAGCTTTGCCCCAGGATGCTGGGTAACAAATATCTAATTCATACGAACGGAATTTGCCGTTTGTGTAATGACCAATATGACGGATCTTGGTAATGTCATCAAAATCCAAAATTGGCTGACTTACTTCCAAACGCATTGGGGGATTGATGTTGTTGGTGTCTAGCAAGTTGGGCTTTGGTCCAATAAATGACACCAAAGACATCACCATATTTTCGCGAATAGAGTCAATCGGAGGATTGGTAACTTGTGCGAATAATTGCTTGAAATAGTTATAAAGAGGCTTGTTCTTATTTGAGAGAACTGCCAATGGACTATCGTTGCCCATTGATCCAATTGCTTCCTCACCATTCATGGCCATTGGCGCCATGAGGTACTTAATGTCCTCTTGGGTATAACCAAAAGCTTGCTGACGATCTAATAATTTTGCCGCCGGACGGATATTGGTTTTCTCATCTACCAAATCCACCTTGCTTGCATCGACTTCATCCAATTTCACACGAACGGCATCAATCCAGCTCTTATAAGGCTTGGCATTTGATACCGCATTTTTGAGTTCAACGTCATCAATGATGCGACCTTGTTCCATGTCAATCATGAACATCTTGCCTGGTTGCAAGCGCCATTTTTGAACAATCTTGTGCTCAGGAATTGGCAATACGCCAGCCTCAGAAGCCATGATTACTAAATCATCATCAGTCACGTAATAGCGTGCAGGACGCAAACCATTGCGATCCAAAGTTGCGCCAATTTGACGACCATCAGTAAATGCCATTGCAGCCGGACCATCCCATGGTTCCATCATGGCAGCGTGATATTCATAGAAAGCGCGACGATTGTCGTCCATCAAAGCATGCTGTTCCCATGCCTCAGGAATCATCATCATCATGGCTTGAGCCAATGGATAACCTGACATTACTAATAACTCTAGGCAGTTATCAAAGCATGCTGTATCTGACTGGCCAGGATAAATTAATGGCCACAATTTTTGCAAATCATCGCCCAATACTGGGGAGCTAATGGCACCTTCACGTGCATTTACCCAGTTGACGTTTCCTTTAACGGTATTGATCTCACCGTTATGCGCAATCATGCGATAGGGATGCGCCAATTCCCATGCAGGGAAAGTATTGGTGGAGAAGCGTTGATGCACAAGGGCTAGAGCCGATACAGTACGAGGATCTTTCAAGTCCTGGTAATAAGCGCCAACTTGATTTGCTAAGAGCAAACCTTTGTAAACAATGGTGCGTGCCGACATTGAAGCCACAAAATATTCTTTACCGTGCTTCAAATGCAAATCTTGAATAGCGTGACTTGCTGTTTTACGGATGACATACAACTTACGCTCTAGTGCATCAGTGGTCATGATGTCACGACCACGACCAATAAATATTTGACGAATAAATGGTTCTGTCATTTGCACGGTTGGAGACATTGGCAATTTCACATCCACCGGCACATCTCTCCAACCCAATACAACCTGACCCTCTAAGCGCACTGTGCGCTCGAGTTCTTGTTCGCATGCCAAACGTGAAGCATGTTCTTTGGGTAAGAAAATCATGCCTACACCGTACTCACCTAATGGTGGCAAAGTGATTCCTTGCTTAGCCATCTCTTCGCGATAGAGCGTGTCAGGAATCTGAATTAAGATTCCAGCGCCATCGCCCATCAATGGATCTGCGCCAACTGCGCCGCGATGGTCTAGGTTTTCAAGAATCTGTAAGCCTTGGGCAACAATCTCGTGCGATTTTTTGCCTTTGATATGTGCAACGAATCCTACGCCGCAAGCGTCATGCTCATTACGTGGGTCATATAGACCTTGAGCGATTGGGCGAAGATCTGAATTGAATTGTGTAGTCATAGTATTTCCGAAGGGCGACAAAGGCCTGATTACTTTTGGAGGATCAAATATAGGTGAATACCCATGCTGATGCAATAGAAATAAAATGAGTCTGTCCCATTTATTTATAGCTAGCACCAATATGCATTATTTAAAAAGGGACAGAGTCGAGACGTTGATGCTTGTAATGAAAGTCCAAGCCAGCTTGCAAGATCTCTAAGCTATTGAATTTAAAGTATTTATTTTTCTTGGACGACCACGGTGACGAATTTGGGCAATTTCTGGGCTATCTTTAAAGATCTTTTTGGCATAAATATCGCTTACCCAGGGCTTAGAACGGATTAAAGATTCTGTGATTTGCCTGTCTTCCCAATGGGGTGCACCTTCTTTTACAAAGCTTGCCCAACCCATTTGCCTTTCAAAAGGCGTATTACCTAATCGCCAAAAGTTCTGATGATCAACCAGCCAAGGCTCCGAATTTCTACCAATATGACTGACAAAACTCGTCCAGCTCGAATCTTGTGGGCTAGATTCATAGCCAGCCCTAACAGGATTTAATTCAATGTAACGCTGACAACGCAAAAAATAATCAGGATCAATTAATGAGGAGCGATAACGTCCTTCCCAAATAGTTCCAGATCGTTTGTGCTGCTGATTGAAATACTGTGCATAACGCCTACCTAAAGACTGCATTGTTTTTGCGAGCGAGTCTTCTTTCTGCGGGGTTAATAACAAATGTACATGATTGGGCATTAGTGCAAAAGCATGTACCGAGCAAGCAAACTGCTTGGCAGCTTCTCGCAACCATTCTAAATAAATGCGGCGATCTTCATCGCTAAAAAAAAGAACTTCTCGGTTGTTACCGCGCACCATGACATGCATCACTTGGCCAGGTATGACTGTGCGCGCTTGCCGAGCCATGATGTCAATGCACTACTGAAGTTCGCGAACGCCGCCAGCGTTAGAGAACTCAGGGATAAACCAATCCCCATCGATCTGCGAAACTCCGCTGGGCACTTCGCGTGATTCTTGGGGTACATCCTTTAGGGCTGTCCCCATATAAGAAATCCACATTGGTAAAGCCAAACCGCCACCAGTTTCACGATCGCCCAAACTGGCTGGCTTATCAAAACCAATCCACGCAACTGCTACAACCTTGGGGTTGTAGCCTGCAAACCAAGCATCGTGTGACTCATTGGTAGTACCGGTTTTTCCAGCGATATCGTTACGACCCAACTTTGCGCGAGCTGACGCTGCAGTACCTGTCTTTGTAACCTCTTGTAGCATGCTATCCATTACAAAAGCAGTGCGCGCGTCTAAGACTCTCGTTGCATCCTCGCGAGCATGTGTTGGCTTTGCTTCAAATAAAACAGCTCCTTTGGAGTCCACCATCTTGTCAATCAGATATGGATCGACGCGATAGCCCCCATTTGCAAAGACGCTATAGGCAGACGCCATTTGTAAGGGGGTAACAGACCCGGCGCCCAATGCCATGGTTAGATATGGTGGGTGCTTCTCTGGCTCGAAGCCAAAACGCTGTATGTATTCCTGAGCATAAGATGGTCCGATGGCTCGAATGATGCGAACTGAAACTAAGTTTTTAGATTTAGCTAGTGCATTACGTAAGCGCATCATCCCGTCGTACTTGCCATCGTAGTTCTTTGGCTCCCACACCTGGCTTCCGGTTTCCATGCTGCCAATCGACAAGGGGGCATCGTTCACGACAGTGCTTGGAGAAAAACCTTTTTCAATTGCAGCGGCATAAATGAATGGCTTGAATGAGGAGCCTGGCTGACGTAGGGCTTGGGTAACGTGATTGAATTGATTACGACGGAAGTCAAAGCCGCCAACCAAAGAGAGGATTGCGCCTGTTTCTGCGTTCATAGAAACAAAAGCAGCTTCTACTTGCGGTAACTGCGCCAACTTCCACACTCCACCATCGGATAACAATCTTACGATCGCGCCTGGTCGTAAGCGCTTTTTAGGTTGGGCACTATCCGTGAGGGATGCCGTGGCCAACTTAAGGCCCTCCCCTTTAATGGCAATTACGTCGCCTGTTGAAGTCATCACCTGCATTTCTTTTGGTTTGACATCAAGTACAACTCCAGACTGCAAATCATCTAGTTGCGGATAGGCTAGTAAAGCTTCATCAATCGCACGCTGACGCTTTACTGGATCTTCCGGAAGCGTAATGAATCCCTCAGGTCCACGATAGGCATGACGCAAGTCATACTCAAAGATGCCGCGGCGCACTGCTCTATATGCTGCTTCCTGGTCAGCCTTCAAGATCGTCGTATAAACATCGATGCCTTGGGAGTAGATTGCTTCGCCGTACTGCGTAAAGAGCAATTGCCGCACCATCTCTGCAGGGAAATCTGCTCGTATACTAAATTCATTACCCAAGCCCCGAATACGCAACTCCTCAGCCATTGCCTTTTGATAGTCCTCTTGAGAGATGTAGGACAAATCACGCATACGCTGCAAGATATATTCCTGACGAATCTTGGCACGTCGGAAATTGGTAACGGGGTTATAGGCTGAAGGCGCTTTAGGTAAACCTGCCAACATGGCAGATTCGGCAATAGTGATGTCTTTTAGTTCTTTGCCAAAGTAAATCTGCGCGGCACTGGAAAATCCATAGGCTCTTTGGCCCAGGAAAATCTGATTCATATAGATTTCTAGAATCTTGTCTTTCGTCAGTTGAGATTCAATTTCCCAAGACAGCAAGACTTCGTAAATTTTGCGGCTAAAGGTTTTTTCATTGCTGAGGAAGAAATTACGTGCCACCTGCATGGTGATAGTGGAGGCGCCCTGAGAAAGATTGCCACGTAGATTGGTTACCGCTGCCCTTAAGATGCCGACGTAATCAACACCGCCATGAGAATAAAAACGATCGTCCTCAATGGCGAGGACTGCATTACGCATACTTTGCGGAATTTCATTTAAGGGGATCACCTTGCGGCGCTCTTCGCCAAACTCACCAATCAACACCTTATCAGCGGTATAGATACGTAAAGGCGTCTTTGGGTTGTAATCCGTCAAAGCAGAAATTTTGGGTAAATTGGGTTTGGCTATTAAAAATGCGTACCCTATTAATAGCGCAACAACCACTGCAAAGACCACGCCAATAATGAGTAGGGCTTTAACTAATGGATTGCTAGATGATCTTTGGGGATGCGCTTGTGCCCCATATTGCCGAGGACGTCTGTCAGGCTGTCGGGAAGTTCGCTGATTGATCGGCGGCTTGTCTTTAGGGGGTAGAGCCATATGTCCAAATTATAGGGTGCTTAAGTAATTCTCTTAAAAGCTCCAAAACCCTTGTTTTGCAGAATGTTCAAAGCTGGTTTCTGATGTCAATTTAAGCCCCAACTGATGGTATTTGAATTCCAATCAATGAAAAATATTGGCATGCCATCACGCCATATTTCCCCCCAATCCTTTGATACCCTTTTGAGTGATCTTGGTGATGATCCAGCCATCCCAGATCCCCATGGAATTCGCAAGTCGACAACATCTAAAAACAGTGCTCCTGGATTCGCCAACCCGCCAAAATCCCCCTCTTTTTTTGAGCCCTTGAATCCGCCTGCCTTCCTCAATCAAGCCAAAAGATGGGGGACTTTTATGGCCGCAGCGCTGTGTTTTGCGATTTTGATCTTAGGCCTATTTTTGGTCTATAACGCTTCCAAAAGCAACCCAGATACGCACCTGGAGGACCCAAAGATTCAAATTTCCAAATTGCAGCAGGACTTGGTCTTAATGCGCAAGGAAATGGATACAGATTTTGATTCTTTATATGAGGAAATAGATTCATTAGAAGTAAGTATTCACTTATTAAAGGAAAATAAGTCTAACAATAAGGCTTCAACAAAGCCAAAACCGCCCGCTGATGAGAAGGAGCTACGCCGCTGGCGTTATTTGGGAAGTAGCCAAATGGGAGATACCCAACAGGCTTTTTTTCAACAAGGTAAATCACAGGCAATGTTTTCCAAAGGTGCCTTAGTTCTGGGTGAGTGGCGCCTAAACCTTATCGAAAAAGAGGGGGCCACCCTTACCCACCCCCAAGGCAAATCCATTGTTCTTCACCGAGCGAAAAGCGAATGATCAAAACCCAAAAAAGA
>CAILON010000127.1 GCA_903835865.1 uncultured beta proteobacterium | reverse complement strand
GGCGAGAGCAGTTTTTTTCTCATCTTAGTTGACTTGTACTTAGGCCTTGACGGTTCGAACTAGTGCCCGTTCTTTGACGGGCAAATTAACCAAGAAAGCGAAAACGCCAAGGGCAATAGCAATTTCCCAAACAATGAGATAGGAGCCAGTACGGTCAAATAGATATCCGCCAAAAAATGCACCACAGAAACTACCCAGCTGATGCGAGAAGAATACGAGACCTGAAAGCATTGTTAAATATTTCACACCAAAAATCTGTGCCACGATGCCATTGGTAAGTGGGATGGTAGAGAGCCATAAAAATCCCATGATCGAGGCAAATAGATAAGTACTCCATGGCGAGAGCGGTATTAATAGGAAGCCGGCTATAGCAATAGAGCGGCCTATATAGATTCCAGAGAGCAAATAGCGCTTTGGAAAGCGCTCACCAAAGATTCCGGCGCAATAGGTCCCAAATATATTGAAGAGCCCAATTAATGCTAGAGCTGTCGTTGCTACTACGGGTGCACCAACTGCTGGGAACTCGCTAGAAAGGTCTTTAAGGTAAGGAGCTAAGTGAACGGCAATAAATACCACCTGAAAGCCGCAAACAAAATATCCTAAGGTGAGCAAGCGAAAGCTTGGATTGCGCATAGCCTCTTTTAATGCTTCCACGATGGTCTGATCACCCAGTTGATGGTGATGCGCAAAATTCTTCTCACGCAACATGAAGGCGGTAGGGATCATCAGGCTAGCCATTAATCCAAGAAGTAGTAACGCATCTTGTGCGCCAAAAGCGCTTAATAAACCTTGTTCAACTGGAATCATTAAGAATTGACCGAATGAGCCTGCGGCCGCGGCAATGCCCATCGCCCAAACCCGTTTATCTGCAGAGACATTGCGCCCCAAAATTCCATACACCATGCTGTAGGTTGTAGCGGTTTGCGCAAGTCCTATTAGCAGTCCACCTGCTAATGTGAAATTCATGACATCGTCTGATAGGGCCATGCCTGCCAATCCGAGGGCATACAGCACGCCCCCAGCAAGCATAATTTTGAATGCCCCAAAGCGATCAGCTAAAGCGCCGGTTACTGGCTGAACTGCGCCCCAAATGAGATTTTGTAATGCAATAGTGAGGGCAAATGTTTCTCGGCCCCAACCATTAGCCAGGGTAATAGGTAGGTTAAATAAGCCAAATCCATGACGAATACCCATGGAGAGCGTCACCATGAGGCCACCATAGATGAGGACTTGCTTCATCGAGAGGGATGGTTTAAGGGTGGAATGACTCATACTTTAGATAATGCCTTTGTGCCGTAGGGATGCAATCGAGTCATCGCTAAGCTTTAGGCGCTCATGCAGGATTTCATCGGTGTGTTGGCCTAGTGTCGGGGGTGCCAGACGAACTTCTGTTGGTGTTTTAGATAGCTTCATTGGGCTCGCTACCAATTTCATATTGCCAACTGTAGGGTGAGAAACATCGATTTGCACATTACGTGCAATGACTTGTTCATTTTCAAATACTTCTTTGAAATTATTGATGGGACCGCATGGAACGTTTACTTTTTCCAGCAAAGCAATCCATTCTGATTTCGTCTTTTTACGAGTCATGACTTCCAATAAGGGAATCAGTTTTTTTCGGTGCTCTACCCGAAGTGGGTTGGTTTTAAATAGTGGGTTATCTGCCAAATGCTCTTCTCCACCAGCAGCGACAAAATGTCGATATTGACTATCATTTCCCGCTGCCACAATCATCCAGCCGTCTCGAGTGGGAAAGGTTTGATAGGGAACGATGATAGGTGAGGCATTTCCCCAGCGACTAGGAATCTTTCCAGAAGTGAGATAGGCGCTCGACACATTTGCCATGACTGCGATTTGTGTATCTAACAAAGACATATCAATGTACTGACCTTCGCCAGTTCTGTCGCGGTGAACTACTGCTGCCAGAATTGCGGTGGTGGCATACATACCAGTAAAAATATCAGCGATAGCAACCCCAGATTTTTGAGGACTAGCACCCTCGAACTCATCAGATTCGCCTGTAACACTCATAAAGCCGCCCATGCCTTGAATAATGAAATCGTAACCAGGGCGGTGTGCATAGGGCCCAGTTTGACCAAAGCCGGTAATGGAACAATAAATGAGGTCTGGTTTAAGTTTTTTAAGGCTGTTGTAATCTAGACCGTACTTCACTAGGTCATCGACTTTATAGTTTTCGATGACGATATCGGATTGCTTGGCCAGTTCACGGATGATTTCTTGCCCCTCAGCTTTGGAGATATCGACGGTAATGGAGCGCTTATTACGATTAATGCAAATAAAATAGGCAGATTCCTCAGTTTCGTTCCCCTGAAGGTCTTTGGCAAACGGGGGTCCCCAGTGACGAGTGTCGTCGCCAACGATAGGTCTTTCCACTTTAATGACGTCTGCTCCAAGGTCTGCAAGGTTTTGGGTGCACCAAGGCCCAGCCAGCACACGGCTAAGGTCTAAAACACGTATATGACTTAAGGCTCCCATGCCCCAATTTTGGCATGGATGTTGGGGGCTTTCCCGAAAAGTTCAGGTTAAGCTACAGACATGACTACAATTTGCGCGCATGGCTACCCGTAAAACTTCCGAATATAGTGAATCGTCGATTCAGGTCCTCAAGGGACTAGAACCAGTCCGCCAGCGGCCTGGAATGTACACCCGCACCGATAACCCCCTGCATGTCATCCAAGAGGTGCTCGATAACGCATCGGATGAGGCTTTGGGTGGTTTTGGCAAACAAATTATTGTGACTTTGCACTCTGATGGCAGTGTCAGTGTTGAGGATGATGGGCGAGGTATTCCGGTGGGGATGCATCCTACGGAAAAATTGCCTGTAGTGGAGATTGTTTTTACCCAGCTACACGCAGGTGGTAAGTTTGAAAAGGGTGCAGGCGGTGCGTATGCGTTTTCTGGTGGCTTGCATGGTGTTGGTGTGTCAGTTACCAATGCCTTATCCAAACGTTTAGAAGTGACTGTATGGCGAGACGGACAGCTATCTACCTTAACCTTTGCCGATGGCAGAGTGATTGAGAAACTGAAGACCAAACCTTCATCAAAAGAAGATAAGGCTCATGGCACACGGGTCAGAGCTTGGCCAGACGGTAAGTATTTTGATAGTTCAGCGATTCCAATGACTGACCTCATTCGCTTGCTACGTTCTAAGGCCGTTTTGCTGCCTGGCGTCAAAGTTACGCTTATTCAAGAAAAATCAGGTGACACTCAAACTTGGCAATACGCTCAGGGCTTGCTGGGTTATTTAAATGAAGCTATTGCTCAGGCAGGACATGGCCCAGAAGTCATTCCACCATTTGAGGGTGAGCAATATGCAACTGGTACTGGTGAAGAAGATTCCTTTGCAGAAGGCGAAGGTGCTGCTTGGGTAGTCTCTTGGACTGAGGATGGCACTCCAGTGCGCGAAAGTTATGTCAATCTTATTCCGACCCCAGCAGGCGGTACGCACGAGAGCGGTTTGCGTGAAGGATTATTTAATGCTGTCAAAGGCTTTATTGAAATGCATGCTTTGCAACCTAAAGGCGTGAAGTTAATGCCTGAAGACGTATTTGCACGCGCTTCATTTATTTTGTCAGCAAAAGTGTTAGACCCGCAGTTTCAAGGGCAAATCAAAGAGCGCTTAAATTCGCGCGATGCTGTACGTTTGGTGTCTGGCTACGTTAAATCAGCACTTGAGCTTTGGTTAAATCAACATGTGGACTATGGTCGAAAGCTTGCTGATTTAGTAATCAAACAAGCCCAAGCTCGCACACGTGCAGGCCAAAAGGTTGAAAAGAAAAAATCCTCTGGCGTTGCCGTGCTTCCTGGTAAGTTAACGGATTGCGAAAGCCAAGATATCGCCTTAAATGAAATATTTTTAGTAGAGGGTGACTCAGCTGGTGGTTCAGCCAAGATGGGTCGCAATAAAGAGTATCAAGCGATTTTGCCTTTGCGTGGCAAGGTTTTAAATACTTGGGAAGCCGAGCG
The DNA here is from genome assembly GCA_903835865.1 of uncultured beta proteobacterium. Classification (GTDB taxonomy): domain Bacteria; phylum Pseudomonadota; class Gammaproteobacteria; order Burkholderiales; family Burkholderiaceae; genus Polynucleobacter. The sequence goes on along the minus strand of CAILON010000127.1, from coordinate 1,805 downwards.
CGACCGCTTATTTGCTAACAATGAAGTGCATGACATTGCTGTTGCTATAGGGGTTGATCCGCATGGTCTAAACGATACCCCCGATTTATCTAATTTACGTTATGGAAAAGTTTGCATTTTGTCTGATGCGGACGTAGATGGATCGCATATTCAGGTGCTGCTATTAACCCTCTTTTATAAGCATTTCCCTAAGCTCATTGATCTAGGGCATGTGCATATTTCGCGTCCGCCACTTTTTAGGGTCGATGCACCTGCACGCGGCAAGAAGCCAGCACAAAAGATTTATGCATTAGATGCAAGTGAATTGCAAGCTATAGAAGATAAGTTACGTAAAGATGGCGTTAAAGAATCTGCATGGCAAATATCTCGATTTAAGGGTTTGGGTGAGATGAGTGCGGAGCAATTGTGGGATACCACCTTAAATCCGGATACCCGTCGTTTGTTGCCCGTCACTTTGGGCACTTGGACTGAGGATGAAACTTTTAAAACGATGGATATGCTCATGGGCAAATCAGAGTCAGGCGCTCGCCGAGATTGGCTGGAAGAGCGCGGTAATGAAGTGGAGGCAGATATCTAATGGCAATCAAAAAGACTCCCAATAAAAATAGCAGCAATGAGCAAGCGGATTTGTTCTCAAATCCGGGGCAGATGAACATTGTTGAGCTTGAAGATGCGCCTGCAATCTCCAAGCCCTCCGGAAATGGCCCAAAGGATCCGCATGATCCTAATACGGTTGAGTTAAATGAAGATGGCAAAGATAGTTTGACGCTGGCTGTTTATGCAGAGCGCGCTTACCTTGATTACGCCATCAGCGTTGTCAAAGGGCGCGCCTTACCAGATGTATCTGATGGTCAAAAACCGGTACAGCGCCGCATTTTGTTCTCGATGAGTGAAATGGGCTTACGTGCTGATGCCAAGCCAGTTAAGAGTGCGCGCGTAGTAGGCGATGTATTAGGTAAATTTCATCCTCATGGCGATCAATCGGCCTATGACGCTTTAGTTCGTCTTGCACAAAGTTTTTCATTGCGCTACCCCCTGATTGATGGGCAAGGAAATTTTGGTTCACGTGACGGTGATGGTGCTGCAGCGATGCGCTATACCGAAGCACGCCTAACCAAAATTGCAAGCTTGCTGATGAGTGAAATTGACGAAGGTACAGTAGATTTTGCTCCAAATTATGATGGCTCATTTCAGGAGCCTAAGTTATTACCTGCCCGCCTACCATTTGTTCTCCTCAATGGCGCATCCGGCATTGCAGTGGGTATGGCAACCGAGATTCCTTCACATAATTTGCGTGAGGTAGCGGAAGCTGCAATTGCTTTAATGAAGTCACCGAAGCTCACTACAGCTCAATTGCTGGAAATCATGCCTGGTCCAGATTACCCAGGTGGCGCTCAAATCATTTCATCTACTGCAGAAATTGCGCAGATATATGAAACGGGGCGCGGTAGCATAAAAGTTCGTGCTCGTTGGTCTGTGGAGGAATTGGCGCGGGGTCAATGGCAAATTATCGTTAATGAGTTACCGCCATCAACCTCATCCCAGCGCGTGCTGCAAGAGATTGAAGAGATTACGAATCCTAAGTTAAGGGTGGGTAAGAAGACGCTTACTCCTGAGCAGAACAATTTAAAGTCCACCATTTTGAATGTGCTCGATTGTGTGCGGGATGAATCAAGCAAAGATGCAGCAGTACGCCTAGTGTTTGAGCCTAAGAGTAAGAATATTGACGTGAATGAATTCGTCAATCTACTGTTGGCCCATACTTCGCTTGAGTCGAATGCGCCAATGAACTTGGTGATGATTGG
>CAILON010000126.1 GCA_903835865.1 uncultured beta proteobacterium | reverse complement strand
TAAAGACAAGAAGGACGACAAGATTTTGTTTATCGACGCGTCACGCGATTTTGAAGAGGGCAAGGCGCAGAACTTTCTGTCTGACGTGCATATGACAAAGATTCTTGACGCATACAAGGCGCGCAAGAGCATGCCAAAGTATTCGCATTTGGCCACGCGTGAAGAAGTTGCCGGCAACGATTTCAATTTGAACATTCCGCTGTACGTGGACACTTTTGAGGAAGAGGCGCCCGTTGATCTTGTTGCTGTGAAGTCAGATATTGAGCGCATTAATCGTGAATTGGTGATTAAGCAGGCGGCACTGAGCGCAGCGCTGAAGGAGTTGGGACTTTGAAGACAAACTACATTCGGATGAAGATTGGACAGCTCGGAATTTTAAGCCGCGGGGTTACATACTCCCCCCCAGAAGATTTGCGAAGTGAATCAGATAGCACTTCTATATGGTTGCTGCGATCTACAAATCTCCAAGGCGGTGAAATTAATCTGGATGATGTGACAATTGTTGCAGCCCATTGTGCGAAGCCCAACCAGCGCTTAGCTAACGGAGATATTGCAATTTGCACAGCAAATGGCAGCAAGGCGTTGGTCGGTAAAGCATCGTTAGTTTGCCTCCCAAATCCATCTCAATATGTTGTCGGAGCATTCTGCGCCAGAATGCGCCCCAATGATGGAGAGTCGCCAGAGTTTTTAGCCGCCCTGTTTGAAAGTGGTTTCTATAAGTCGTGGATAGGGCGATTATTGGCTGGAACAAACATTAATAACTTGAAGCCTAGCGATATAGCAAGTTGCTCAATTCGAATGCCATCGAGTTTAGCCCAACGTAATCGACTTGGAGAAATCTTTTCACTCTCTAGGCTGCAAATCAAGACTCTTGATCGCTTGATTGCGGCGAAGCGCGAGCAGAAGCGTGGGCTGATGCAGCAACTGCTCACCGGCAAATTGCGTTTCCCCGGCTTCACCGAGCCGTGGAAGACTGTGCGAATTGATCAACTTGGTGTTGTTAAGTCGGGTGGGACACCTTCAACAGATACACCTGAGTATTGGGGAGGAGTTCATTCATGGTGTACTCCGACTGATGTCACTGCGTTAAATACTAGATACCTGAAAAAAACAACAAGAACAATTAGTGATTCTGGAGTTAAATTCTCGGCAGCAGAGCTTTTGCCACCTCAATCAGTGATTGTTTGTACGCGCGCAACCGTTGGTATTGCAGCCATCAATACGATTCCAATGGCAACAAATCAAGGTTTCAAATCAATCATTCCAGGTTTAGATGTCGATACAGATTTTTTGTATTACGCAATTATGTTCGTAAAACGCGAGCTTCTACGAAGAGCGGCGGGCAGTACTTTTTTAGAAGTTTCTTTGACTAGTTTTCGTGAAATACCAATCCTCTGGCCATCTTCTTTAAATGAGCAGAAACGAGTAAGTCGGTTTCTGGGCGCGCTTGATCACGAAATCGAACTCCTCGCACAACAACGCGCCGCCTTCGCCGCGCAACGCCGCGGCCTGATGGAAAAACTTTTATCCGGCGAAATCGACATTCAAAATCCTAAGGAGACTGCGGCCTGATGCATTCTGCTTCAACCCAAAAAACAATGGACCAAAAACCTATCAATCCCAAAACAAGCTCAAGCACCAACTTTGAAGTGCCTGAATATCTTGAATCGTTGACATCGCAAGTGCCGGCCATACATCTTCTCATG
>CAILON010000125.1 GCA_903835865.1 uncultured beta proteobacterium | reverse complement strand
CACAGGCCCTAAGAGTAATCGAGTGTATTTTGGTTATGGAACTAATAGTGACGGGGTAATCCAGATCGTTGACCGCGAGAAGCTATTGAACGGACCAAAAGATCCTACTCCGGAAAACCTCCTCTATCCACAAATCTCTCGTACTGATATGCCAGCCATGAATGGCGCCCATACGACTTTGCCATTGATTGGGGTGAAGATCGAAGAGTTCTCTAAAAATTTATTGGGATCGAATCGTGATTTTATTGTCGTCACGAACGAGGCTATTCAAAAAGAATGCTTAGAGGGTCGTCAAATGGTTTGGGTTGTTGATATCACTAATGAAAAACATCCTTTTGGTGTTTCAAACTGGGGGCTTCCTGAGAAGAAAGAAGGCTATTGCAGTAAAGGTGGCCGCTTTGGAACCCACTCTTCAAACGAGAACATGACCGATGTTTTTTATAAAAAGTTAATGTTCGTTACATACTTCAATGCTGGCGTTCGTGCATTGGATGTGCGTGACCCATTCTCTCCAAAAGAGGTTGGATACTTTGTACCGGCCATGAATAAAAATACCGTGGTGCTTGAAACCCCAGCAAGTCAAAGAGGTAAATTGCCATTTACTGAGGCTTCAAATCGCAAGGTGATTCAAACGAATAACGTTGAGGTTGATGAGCGTGGATATATCTATATTGTCGATAGAGCTAATACGGGTATGCATATTCTTTCTGTAACAGGACCGGCACGCGATATTGCAAATTGGAATGCGGCTGTCAAGTAATGCTTTGGGGTGGTTTGCATCTGTGAAGATTGGAAAAATTCTCCAGAGATGCTTACTTCCCCTTTTACTGTGTGCTCTAGTCTCTCATGCGCAAGCTGAGGCTAGAGTATTCAATATCAACATTAAAAATGGCGTAATTCCATCTGCTGATAGATTGATGCGGGTTCAAAAGGATGATCAAATCACCTGGAGAATTGAGAGTGATTCGGATGGTGAGTTGCATATCCATGCTTATCAAATTGATTTAACCATCAAAGCTGGCGTTAAGAAAACACATGTATTTAAGGCATTCGCTACCGGTCGTTATCGGGTTGAGTGGCACCCCGAAAGTGAGCGCGGGAAGGGCATTCATCATGAAGATAGCCTCGCCCTCTTCGAAGTTTTTCCTAAGTAGGTCTCGTGTTTAAATTCTGCTCATTAATTGTTTTTATTCTGATCTCAGGCGCTGCGAGTGCCCATAGCTTTGATGAACGCTATGATTTGCCAATCCCCTTGGAGTTTTTTGTCGTGGGCGGTGGTTTAGTGGTGGCCCTATCATTTTTATTACTGTTGATAGGCGAGAAATATTGGTCGAACTTGCGTTTTCGCCCATCTATTCAAATTCCGATTCCCTCCTTTGGGTTCATGCAAATCGGCATTCTATTGGTTCGAATCATTAGCCTGCTTTTCTTCTGCTTGGTATTGGCGGCAGGCTTTTGGGGTTCTGGAAACCCACTAATGAATCTAGCCACTAATTTTATTTGGATTAATTGGTGGCTGGGTTGTTCAATGGCGATCGCGCTCCTCGGTAATTTTTGGCCCTTACTCAATCCATGGCTAAGTCTATTTGATTTCATCCAGTATATTTTGAGGAAACTGGGATTAAAAAAGGGCATTGAATTTT